>NZ_JBFAAI010000024.1:0-129358 GCF_040639655.1 Actinoplanes sp. NPDC023801
CGCGGATCATGCTGGACGGCGGGATCGGCCTGCTGCGGACCATGCCGTCGCCGAAGCCGGAGGCGGTGGAGAAACTGCGGGCCGCGGCGAGGCGATGCCCCGGTGACGCGGGTGGAGATCAACGGCGAGCCGGCGACGATCGAGGCACTGCATCGAGCGGCCACCTGGGGTTACGGCAACTACACCTCGATGCAGGTACGCGGACGCGCGGTGCCCGGCCTGTCCCGGCACCTCGACCGGCTGCGTACCGGCTCGGCCGTGCTGTTCCCCGGCGCCGAACCGCTCGTCGGCGACCGGGTGCGGGCACTCGTCGACCGGGCGCTCGGCGACCTGGACGACGCCTCCGTCCGGGTCACCGTGCTTCCGCGCCCGGCTGACCGGGCCCGTACCGACGTGATGGTGTCCGTCTCCGAGCCGGTCAGCGACATCCCGCGCCCACCGCTGCGGGTCCGGACCGTGGCCTGCGAACGGGACCTGGCCGCAGTCAAGCACACGGGCACCCTCGCGCAGACCTTCCATCGGCTGGAGGCACAGCGGGCCGGTTTCGACGACGTACTCCTGGTCGCCCGCGACGGCTCGCACGCCGAGGGATCGGTCTGGAACATCGCTTTCTGGGACGGCGACCGCATCGTGTGGCCCGAGGCGCCCCTGCTGGACGGCATTGTCATGCAGGTGCTGCGCGACGGGCTGCGGGTCCTCGGCATCCCCGACACGACGCGCCGCCTGACCCGCGAGTCGCTGCGCGAGATGACGGCGGCCGCGGCGACCAACTCGCACTGCCCGGCCCAGCCGATCGGAGCGATCGACGATGTCGAGTTCCGCGGCGGCGAGGTGCTGACCGGCCTGCTGAGCCGGGCGTGGAAGGAAACCGCGTGGGAACCGCTCAGCTGACGGGCTGCACCGGCTGACGGAGGATCGTGCGCAGCCTGGCGGGCGGGACCCGGCGGGCGTCGCTCAGGTAGATCTCGTGATGCCTCCCGGTCATCCGCAGACCGCTGGCGGGGATGAACTCGTCGTGCATCCGGGCCAGGGTCTCCGTCTCGTCGTCATAGGACCCGATGTGCAACGTCTGCACACAGCGTCCTTCGGCGAGCGTCGCGAGGCGCACGCCGAAGGAGTGCCCGCCCGCGGCGGCGAACATCTCCTCGTCGATCCAGTCCGGCACCATGATCATCATGGTCCAGTCCCAGCGGCTCTTGTCCCGGGCGGACGTGAACGCCGCCATGTCGCCGGACCACCACAGGCCCTCCAGCGGCATGACGACGTAGTCGCGGCCCTGCTTCTTGGCCGCGAACTTGAGGCGGTACGCCAGCGGGTAGAGCGCCTCGGTGGCCTCGGTCATCACCCCGGTGTTGGGATCACCGTGGCCGTCGATCATCAGGTATTTCAGGTCCGGGACGTCGATGATGTCGAAGCGTCCGCTTCTCGCGGAGTAGGCCGCGATCTCCTTCTTGAAGTCGGTCTTGAGCGTCAACTGAGGGACTCCTCGGTGGAGGCGGGGCTCATGGTCGGGGCGTACTCGTATTCGCTGCCGCCGAAGCCCGCCTATGCCGGAGTCCGGTCGATGGGGAACTGCACCTCGGTGAGCAGTTCGTCCGGGGTGACCGTCTGCGGATCGTTGAGGTAGATCTCCCGCGGGGCGCCGTGCGATTTCGCGCCGTTTTCCTCGATCCACCCGGTGATCACGTGGTACGCCGGGGAGATCTCCTGGTATGGGCCGCGATGGACGGTCGAGGCGACCGGACCGCCGGGGATCTCGTGGTAGCGGACCGGGCCGTCGGGAAGTGTCGTGCCGGCCGGCACCGGGATGCAGATCTCGACGTCGCCCTCGCTCTTCTCGTCGATGATGTCGTGGTAGACGACGAACGGCGCACCCGCGGGCTGGACACCGGCCGCGCCGAGGGCGCCGACGACCGCGCCGAACCCCTGATGGATTGCGGCGCCGATGGTGGCCGGCCCGGCGTGCAGGGTCAGGCCCGCCACCGGAACGGCGAGGGACTGTTTGACGGTGACCTCGTACGGCATGATGTTTCCTCCTCGATCGATGAGACGTTCGAGGAACCGCAGCATCCGCTCCTGCTCGGTGAGCCGGGACCGCAGGCGTTCCCGGTGTGCCGCCAGCCGCTTGCCGGTGAGCCCGGGATCGTCGTCGGCGAGCAGGTCGCGAATCTCCCCGACCGGCATGTCGATGGCGCGCAGCACCCGGATCGCCTCGGCCGGTCCGGCCTGCGCCCGCCGGTAGTACCGGTAGCCGGTCGCCGGGTCGACCCACGCGGGGGTCAGCAGGCCCTGCTCGTCGTAGAAGCGCAGGGCCTTGATCGACAGCCGGCTCATCCGGGCGAAGCGACCGATTCCGATCAGATCGTCCATGCTCGGTTCCTCCTTCGCGTCCCAGGTTGAGGTCTCCCCGGACGGGAGAGTCAACTCATCCTGCCGAAGATTCGGCGGAACCGGCCCGGGAGACGATCAGGAACGGATGACGGTCGCCGAGCCGTTGGCCCGCGGCGACGGGATCAGGCTGCCGGCCGGGTTGTCGTCCGCCGCGAAGGTCACGCCCTTGCCGGCCATGAACCCGCACGCGGCCACGGTGTGCTGGCGCAGCAGCATCGACGTCGGCACCGGCGCGATCTCCCGCCAGGCGAAGCAGGCGCGGATGACCTCGGCGTGCGCCCCACCGCTGATCTCCCGGTCGGCTGACAGGATCGCCCGCAGGATGCCGTGGTAGGTGAGGAAGTCCGGCGAGACGGCACTCCAGGTGACGGCGAGCAGCCGGCCGAGGTAGTCGCGGGCGCGCAGCAGCGCATCCTTGAACGCGGCCTCGTTACCGGCGTAGGCGTCCGCGAACCCGGCCTGGATGTCGGCGAGATCGTGCGTGGTGCCGGGCAGGTTCGTCGACCGGGTCCGCAGGTCCTCGCTGATCAGTTTCTTCGCCACCAGATCCTGCTGGAACACCTCGACCATGGTGTCGAAGATCGCGCCGGTCAGCGGCAGCGACCGCTCGTGCGGCTGGTCGCCGACGTCGGACATGCGCCGCGAGTTCAGCGCCACCCGGATCTCCCGGCTGTCCGACAGCTCACCGACCCGGTCCAGGCCGTTGATGGTGAGCAGGTTGCCCTTCGTGGTGTCGAGCAGATGGTCGACGAGTGAGTGGAAGTGCAGCGACGCGACGATCGCGACCAGGTCACCGGCCGATTCGTGCATGCCGCCGTAGTCGATCCCCTCGTCGGTGGGGCTGCCCGGCACGCCGACCTCGGCGAAGATGATGCTGTGGCCCAGCTCGTGGGCCAGCACGTCGAAGTTCTCGCAGAACGGCCGGTCGTGGTCGATCGTCCCGTTCGGTTTCCGGCCGAACCCGAACTCCAGGAATCCGTAGCCGGACTGCGCGTTGTCCCATTCGATCAGGGGAATCAGCTCGAGACGGTCAAAATCGGATTCGAAATGCCATTGGATCGTACGTCCGAAGTAGTCCTCCCAGATGTCGAGGACCCGGCGGACCGTCGCGTACATGGTGGCGGCCGAGAATTCCCGGCTCGCCGGGTCGAGGTGATCGAAATGGCCGTCCTCGCCCGGCTGGACGGGCGGCCGCGCGGAGCCACGGAACGGCGGCCGGAAGAAGTTGTTGTACGGCAGCTTGCCGATCGCGTCGACCACGAACATCCGGTCGTCACCCGGTCCCGCCTGCATCGCGGAAGGTTCCACCGAGACCGTCACGGTCTCCGGCCCGGCGAAGAGCGGGCCGGAGCCGTCGGCCTTCCGGAGGAACCGGGGTTGCGGGAAGATCCGGAAGCGGGTGCCGACATCCGCAAGCCTGCGATCCAGTTCGAGGGACATGGGAGCCTCCGGCCGCCGTTGATTCCATTGAGGTCTCAAGACGATTCCTCCACCGCCCGGAAGTCAACGTGAGTGTCCAAGAACCATCCCAAAGCGAGTCGCGGACCGGACCCGGCGTCACCTGCCCGACGTCTGCAGGATCCCGCCGGACAGGTGCGGCCACCGGTTCACCCGATCTCGCCCACGGCCGGCCGGGCCGCCGCGATAGCGTGCTCCGATGACCGGTGGACCGGCCCGATTCGGCGGGCGTGACGACGTGGTACTGGCTGTGGTTCTGGACGTCGCTGATCTGGAACGGTCGGCGACGTTCTGGGCCGGTGTGCTCGGCTACGATCCCGGGCCGAGCTCGCCCGGCATCTACCGGCAGGTGCTGCCGGCCGACGGCAACGGCATCGAGCTGCTGCTGCAGAAGGTCGACGAGCCGCACTCCGGCAAGAACCGGATGCACCTGGACCTGCGGGTGCCCGACCTGGCAGCCGAGGTGGCCCGGGTGGAGGCGCTGGGCGCCCGCCGCCTGACCGAGGACCCCGTCGTGGAGCACGGCTGGACGTGGCACGTGCTGGCCGATCCGGACGGCAACGAGTTCTGCGTGCTCCAGCCACCGGCAGACCGCGAGCCGTAGCCCACGCCGGTTCCGCAGCGGGTTCTCCGTGCGCCGGCTACGGCCGGCGGGCGTCGCAGGCGCGCGGCGAGCGGGTGGCGTGCAGGGACGCCAGCAGTTCGAGACGGTCGGCGTCGGGACTGCCCGGCTCGGCGGTGCAGACCACCAGCACCGGCTCGGGACTGCCGGGCAGCGGGTAGGTGTCCCAGTCGAGGACGATGTCGCCGGCCCTGGGCGGCGGCCGAGGAGCTGACCGGCGTCAGCTATCTCGCACGGCGAGGACCCGCAGCAGCGCCTCGGTGAGGTGCTCGGTGGTCCGGTCGGCGGGCCAGCCCAGAGTGTGGGTGAGGTCGACGACCGCGCGCTCGTCGAAGACGGTGATCCACATCAGGACGGCGAACCGCACGTCCTGCTCCGGCACCCGGCCGGCGGTGATCGCCGCCTCCACCCGGCGGGCCAGCCGTTCGTAGAGGCCGCCGACGAACGGGTCGGCGGCTCCCCGCCGGGCCAGGACACCGCGCGGGGAGCGCACGTGGACGGCCGCGGCGCCCCAGCGTGAGGCCTGGGCGACCCATTCGCGGCAGATCGCCCGGATGTCGGCGACCGGGTCGGAGGTGGCCGGCAGCCGGTCGAAGGCATCGAGCAGGTCGGCGGTCAGGTCGGCCCAGAAGGCGTCGATCGCGCTGTCGGTGTCGGCGAAGTTGCGGTACGCCGTGGCGGTCGACACCCCGGCGAGTCCGGCGGCCTCCGCCAGGGAGAACGCGGTTCCCCGTTCGGCAAGCAGTTCTCCCACGGCGGCCAGCAGTGCCGCCCGTCGCAGCCGCGCGTCGCCGCGCCGTGGCTGCCGTTCCGCTCGTGTGCCTGCCGCCGACATGGGCCGATCTTAGGAGTGGGACGGATCACCGAGGATTCGCGGGCATGTAACAGGGCCGAAAAGGATCGCCCGCACACTGGGAAGTGAGAAAACATTCTCAGTTAACGGGGAGGCAGCATCATGACCACAAGGACCCGCGTCGCGGTGATCGGCGCCGGCGCGGTCGGCACGGTGGTCGCGGCGGCAGCGGTGGACGCTGGGCACGACGTGGTGGTGTGCGCGCGGCGGCCGCTGGACCGGCTGATCGTCGAGCGGGCCGACAGCGTCCGCGAGATCGACGTGCCGGTCCTGACCGACCCCGGCGACGCCACCGAGGTGGACTGGGTGCTGCTGGCCACCAAGGCGCAGGACGCGGCCGGCGCGGCGGCCTGGTTCGGCCCGCTGACCGGGCCGAACACCACGGTCGTCGTGCTGCAGAACGGCGTCGACCACGCCGAGCGGATCAGCCCGCTCGTGCCGCGCGGGACGCGGGTGCTGCCCGCCCTGGTCTACGTCGCCGCCGAGTCGCTCGGCTCCGGGCACGTGCTGCACCGGATGGGTGCGCGGATCACCGTGCCCGGCGCGCCGGGCACGGCCGACACCGGTGCGCGGCCGTCGTTCGACGAGCCGGCGCCCACGGCCGTGCGGGCGAACCCGCGGGCCACCGACCCGGCCGACCGGTTCGCCGCACTGCTGACCGGATCGTGGCTGCACGTCGAGCGGGTGGCCGACTTCCCCACGGCGGCGTGGCGCAAGCTGCTCACCAACGTCGGCGCGAACCCGGTCACCTCGCTCACCATGAAGCGGATGTCGGTGATCCAGCACGAGCCCGCCGTCCGCGATCTGACCCGGGCCCTGCTCGACGAGGCCATCGCGGTGGGGAAGGCGGCCGGCGCCCGGCTCTCCGACGCCGACCTGGAGCACACCATGGACATCTACGACGGGTTCGCCGGCGACGACGGCACGTCGATGCTCTACGACCGGATCGCCGGCCGCGCCACCGAGCACGAGCTGATCACCGGTGCCGTGGTCCGGCTCGGCGAGCAGCACGGCGTGCCCGTGCCGCTCAACCGGGCCATCCTCGCGCTGATGCACGGGGTCAACCACAAGTAGTCCGGTGACCGGCGGCCGTTCACCGCATCCGCACCGAGACGGCGGCGTCGACCGGGCCGGCCATGACCCGGACGACCTCGCCGTTGCGAGGAGTCCAGGCGACCAGGCCCTCGAGGTCGGTCCGCGCCAGCACGGTCTGGTCGTCGATCCAGTCGAGCACCGCGCAGCAGGCCTTGCTGCGCGGCGACTCGAGGGGGTCCCCCAGGTCCAGGACCGTCCGCAGCGCACCGTTGCGGGTGTCGACCACGATCAGCATCTGGGCGCCGCCCCGGAACTCCCGGCCCTGGTCGTCGATCCGGTCGCCCCAGGCCGCGACGGCGATGCGCCCGTTGCCGTCGGGGACGGCCTGGCCGTAGAACTCGGTGACGGCGAAGCCGGGGGGCAGGCCGCTCTGGTCGACCGGCATCTCCCGGACCGGTTTCGCCGAGCCCATCTCCCACACCCGGAGCACGTTCCGGCCGTCGATCTTGACGATCTCGGCCAGTTCCCCGCCGAGGACCGAGTTGCCGGCGCTGTTCCACCCCGAGACGGCGGCCGGCTCCCCGCTGATGGCGCCGGTGGCCAGATCGACCCGGGTCACTCCCGGGCCGTCGGCGCCGACCAGCACGGTGTCGGCGCCCCACCACATGACCTGCTCGTTCAGACCCGGCACCGGGAACCGGCGGGCCTTCGCCGTGGGCAGGTCGACGACGACGAGAGCCTGCGGCTGGGCGACCGCGACGCGACGCCGGTCCGGCGAGAGCGAGGCGACGCGCAACGGGTCCGCCTCGTTGCCTCCGGCGTCGCGGGTACGAACGATGTCGCCCACGTCGATGCGGGTCCACTCCCCCGCACTGTCGAGCACGTGCAGCGGGCGCAAGGTGCGGTCGGTCTCCCCGGCACGCTCCTGGGCCACCATGACCGCCTGCTGCACGGGGTGCTCGGACAGGGTGCGGGCGCCGGCCGGGATCGCGAAGGCCGCCGGCAGCGGGGCGATCGTCCGCCGGGACGGGTTCGCCGCGATCGAGGTGACTGTCGTGAGCGGCGGCGTGGACGGCGACACGGTGCTGGACAGCATCGGCGGAGTCTCCGGGCGCCCGGCGTTCAGCGGGATCGCCACCGCGGCGATCACGACGGCGACGGCTGCTCCGGTGAGCAGTTGACGCGTACGGCGTACCCGCCGCGATCTTGCCCAGGCCGTCGCGGCGAGTGACGGCGGCGCGACGCCCGCGGAGGTCTCCTCGAAAAGCTCTGTGAGCCGGTTGGTCGTCATCGTCAGCCCTTCCCGACCATTTCCCCGAGTTCCGGCGCCAGCTCACGCAGTTTGCGCAGAGCGGCGTTCGCCTGACTTTTCACCGTGCCGACCGTGACGCCGAGGATCTCCGCGGTGCGGGCCTCGGTGAGGTCGTCGAAGTACCTGAGCACCAGCACCGCCCGCTGCCGGGGCGGCAGCCGGCGCAGCGCCGCCTCGAAGACGAGCCGGTTCGGCAGGTCGTCGCGGTCACCGGTGCGGTCGGGCGGGGCGGCACTGAGGTCCTCACGCCGGAAGCGGCGCCACCAGGAGACGGCGTCGCGGTACATCACGGTGCGCAGGAACGCCTCCGGGTCACCCTCCCGCACCCGGTTCCAACGCAGGGCCAGCTTCACGAGCGCCCCCTGCAACAGATCCTCGGCGAGGTGGTGGTCACCGCAGACCAGGTACGCCGAGCGCAGCAGCCGATGCTGCCGGCTCTCGACGAAGGCGGCGAAGTCTGTGTCCACGTGTATCGAACGCATGGGGACCTCTGGATGGTTGGGCGACTGACGAAACCGGCATTGACAATGTGCTGAAATCGATTCCAGACTGACCCCGCCGATCGATCGACATCGAAGATCAGGGGGCGGCCGCCATGGCGGTGACGATAAAGGACGTGGCCCGAGCGGCCGGCGTCTCCGCCTCGTCGGTGTGCCGGGCACTCGCACACCCCGGCCAGGTGCGGCCGGAGACCCGGGAACGCGTCGAGCGTGCGGTCCGCGAGCTGGACTATCTGCCGAACCGGGTGGCCCGCAGCCTGATCACCGGGCGGACCGCGAACATCGGCGTGGTGCTGCCCGACCTGGCGAACCCGTTCTTCCCCACCGTGGTCAAGGCGATACAGACACAGGCACGCCGCTTCGACTACGCGGTGTTCCTGAGCGACACCGACGAGGACGCGGACCTCGAGGTGCCGCTGATCCGGGCGATGACGCCACAGGTGGACGGGTTCCTGCTGTGCTCGCCGCGGGCCGGTGACGAGGAGCTGCGGTCGTTCGCCGGGGAGCGGCCGATCGTGGTGCTCAACCGGCGGGTCACGCCGTTCCCGTCGGTGACCGCGGACGGTGCCGGCGGCATGCGGCAGGCCACGGCACATCTGCATGCGCTGGGACACCGGCGGGTGGCGTACGTGGCGGGACCGCGCGCCTCCTGGTCCCACCGGCAACGGCTCCGCGGCCTGCGGGCTGCCGTCTCCTCGTACGACATGGAATTGATCGAGATCGGCAGCGCCGCGCCCACCGTGGAGGGTGGGATCGCCGCGGCCGACCCGGTCGTCGCCTCGGCGGCGACCGCCGTGCTCGCCTACAACGACCTGATCGCCATGGGTCTGCTGAACCGGTTCCGGGCCCGGGGTGTCGCGGTCCCGGAACGGATCAGCGTGGTCGGCTTCGACGACATCCTGCTCGCCGGGCTGGTCAGCCCGGCTCTCACCACCGTCGCGATCGCCAAGGAACAGATCGGCCGTGCCGGTGTGGATCTGTTGCTCGACCTGATGTCGGGGCGTCCGGCCGCCGCCCGGCGGGTACTGCCGACCCAGCTCATCGTCCGCGGCTCCACCGGCCCGCGTTCGTCGATCCGACCCAGCCCGTCGCTCGCGTGAAGGAGGACCCGGAGTGAAGATCGTCGACGCACGGGTGATCGTGACCTGCCCGGACCGCAACTTCGTCACCCTCAAGATCATCACTTCGTCCGGCGTGTACGGGGTGGGCGACGCCACCCTGAACGGGCGGGAACTGGCCGTGGCCGCCTACCTCACCGAGCACGTCGTGCCCGCCCTCATCGGGCGCGACGCCTCGCGGATCGAGGACACCTGGCAGTACCTGTACCGCGGGGCGTACTGGCGTCGCGGGCCGGTGACGATGTCGGCGATCGCCGCCGTGGACACCGCGCTGTGGGACATCAAGGGCAAGGTGGCCGGGCTGCCGGTCTACCAGCTGCTCGGTGGCCGTTCCCGGGAGGGCGTGACCGTCTACGGCCACGCCAACGCCTCGTCCGTCGACGACGTCCTGATGGAGGTCGCGGACTATGTGGCGCTCGGGTACAAGGCCGTCCGGGTGCAGACCGGGGTTCCGGGGCTGGAGAGCACCTACGGCGTCGGCAAGGACCGGATGTTCTACGAGCCGGCCGACGCCGCTCTGCCGACGGAGAACACCTGGTCGACCCCGCACTACCTGGAGCATGTGCCGACCGTGTTCGCCGCCGTCCGCGAGGAGTTCGGGCCCACCCTGCGGCTGCTGCACGACGTGCATCACCGGCTGACCCCCATCGAGGCGGCCCGGCTGGGCAAGAGCCTGGAGCCGTACCACCTCACGTGGATGGAGGACCCGGTGCCGGCCGAACTGCAGGAGGGGTTCCGGCTCATCCGGCAGCACACCACCACCCCGATCGCCGTCGGCGAGGTGTTCAACACGATCTGGGACTGTCAGCAACTGATCACCGAGCAGCTCATCGACTACATCCGGGCCACCGTCGTGCACGCCGGGGGCATCACCCACCTGCGCCGGATCTTCGACCTCGCGGCGCTGCACCACGTCCGCAGCGGCTCACACGGGGCCACCGACCTCTCCCCCGTCTGCATGGCCGCGGCACTCCACCTCGACCTGGCCATTCCCAACTTCGGGCTGCAGGAGTACATGCGGCACACCCCGGCCACCGACGCCGTGTTCCCGCACGGCTACCACTTCGCCGACGGGTATCTGCACCCGTCCGAGGAGCCGGGGCTCGGTGTCGACATCGACGAGGAGCTGGCCGCGCGGTATCCGTACCGCCCGGCCTCCCTCCCGGTGAACCGTCTCCAGGACGGAACCATGCACAACTGGTGACCGGTCTACTTCTTCTTTCCCCGGTGGGAGGGCGTGGGCAGGCTGGACGGCCGGCCCGGCGGCTTGCGGCTGCGATCGGGCGAGGCCGAGGGCGTGCCGGTGTCGTCGAGTGCCCTGCAGTAGGCGGCGATGTCCTCCTCGGAGCCGGCTGCTTCGGCCAGCTCCGCGTACCAGGGGGCGTCGCTCGGCCGTGGTGCGGCCGCCCAGGCACGACACCATCCCGCGGGAACCGCCGCGGCCGACGGCGACGCGGAAGGTCTCGTCGTGGCGGACTTCGTGGCGGACCTTCTCGGGGCCGGGGTCGCACTGGCCCGCGGTACGGCATCGGTGGGTTGCGGGCTCCGGACCGGCGCCGGGACGCCGAGCCCGGAGAACACGTCGTGCGCCCGCTGTTGCGCGGCCTGGGGCAGGTGACCTCCGCGCGCCGCCACCGCGGTTCCCGTGCCCGCCAGCAGCAGCACGGCGGCGACGTTCACGACGACCGGCCGCGCGGTCCGTGACCGCCGTGCCCGGCCGGCCGGCTGCGGTACGGCCGCACCGTGAGCGGCGGCGATTTCGACTTCCCGGCGCAGCCCGGTGGTTCCGGCTTTCCGGCGCGACCCGGCGGTTCCGGCTTTCCGGGCCTCGGCGGCTCCGGCTTTCCGGACCTCGGCGGCGAAGGCGGCGACCACGGCTTCGCGGCCGGCCAGTTCGTCCTCGGTGGCGGGGGCGTTCGCGGCCGCCAGCAGTTCGGCCAGGCCCCGGTGGGCGGGACCGGGCTGTTCCCCGGCCGCCCATCGGCCGGCCTGGTCCGCATCAACCATGGGGGATCGCCGCATACGCATCGCGTGACGGAGAGCGTCGAGCAGCCGCATCGCGTTACACCTCCTCGGCCACGAAGGTGGCCTTCGCCTCGTTGCGGGCCCGGACATCGGGATGGATGGCGAGGCGGCGTAATCCGCGCATGGTGGCGATGCGTACCGCACCGGGGCGTTTGCCGAGCACCTCGGCGGTGGTGGCGACGTCGAGACCGATGACGACGCGGAGCATGACGGCCTCGGCCTGGTCCCGCGGCAGGCCGGCGATGACGTCCAGTGCCCAGCTGGTGCTGAACCGCTCCTCGGTCTGCAGGGCGGCGTCGGGGGCGTGACCTCTGGCCTCGATCGTCCCGGCGGAGTCCTCCCGCCGGCGCCCGGCGCGACGCAGATGGTCGACACCGCGGTGCCGGGCGACCCGGAACAGCCAGCCGCGGAACTCACCGGGACCACCGGAGAAGCGCCTCAGGCCCCGGGCGACCTGCAACCACGTCTCGGAGGCGACGTCCTCGGCGAGGTCACCGACCACGACCCGCAGGTATCGCAGCACGGCCGGATGCAGGGCCGACCAGAGGACGGCGAACGCGGTCTCGTCACCGTCCCGGGCGGCGGCCAGCGCACCGCCCAACTCGTCATCGGTCATTCCCACAGAACTCCCCCGGTCAACAGGGGAGCACACGCTACACGGCTCCCCGATTCGCCCGGGGGTAACGCTACGAGGACACGTGACGCTCTTCTTCCCGGGGCGCCGGCCGGATGCCGGCGCCGACACGTCAGTGGGGCCAACGGGTCTCGCCGGCGCCGACGACTCCGGGCGAGGGGATGCAGTGGACATCAGATGCCGGCACGAGGGCACGACCACCCGGCTGCTCCTGGACGGGGAACTCGACCTCGCCTCGGCGCCGCTGCTGGCCGAGCACGTCGACCGCGAGCTCGCCGCCCGCCAGGTCCAGCGCCTGATGGTGGACCTGGCGGAGGTGACCTTCTGTGATTCGGCCGGCATCGAGGCGCTGCTGGCCGCCCGGATCGCCGCCACCGAACACGCCGCGACGCTGCGGGCGATCAATGCGACCGGTCTGACCCGGCGCACCCTGGAGATAACCGGGATGCTCGACTTCTTGAGCGGCACGGACTGAGCCGGAATACTTCCTGACACCCCGTCCCGCGTACGCCCGCCAGGTGATCGCCGGTGAAGTGCCGGTCGTGCTGACCCGACACCGGAATCCTCCGGTGCCGCCGTCAGAACACCGGCGGCCCGGGCGTCGGGACCTGTTCCGACAGATCGATACGGAATCCTTCGGAATACGGTCCCCACACGAAGGAGATGCCGTCGGGCGAGCTGAACTCGTTACTGTTCCGATAGACGGCGCTCATGGAGAGCTTCCGGTTCGGTTTCACCGAGACGGTTCCCTCCCGGCCGTCCTCGCACCGGGTCTCGATCAGCTTCCCGCTGTGCGGAGGATTGTGCTTCCCGAATGTCAGAGTGGCCCCGGTTCGCCGTCCGGAAGCCGGGCCGTCGACACGATCGCAGTCGTAGGTGACACTCCCGCCGGTGACGTTTGTCGCGAACGCATGGATGATCACCTCGTCACCGGTGACACGCAGGTGGTCGTAGCCCATGTAGAAATCCACGGGAACGCCACCGTGCCGCGATCGCACCTTGTTCACCATGCCGATCCGGTAATAGCCCTCGGGAAGGGGCTCGAGCTTCGCCGCTCGGGCATTGTTCATTCCTTCGCCGATGCGCGTGAGCACCGACGGAACGATCACACAGATCGTGAATCCGATTCCCACCAGGACCCACCACAGGCAGCCCGCCCGGCCACGCGCACCAGCCATGGAAACTCCAATTTCTGCAAATCGCCGGAGTCCACCACAATAGACGCGCGTACCGTCAATTCTTCGTTTCGATCTCGGCGCGCATGTCGGGGAAGTCGCCCTTTACGTCCACGGCGGTCTCGTAGAAGTAGAGGATCATGCCGACACTGCCCTCGTCGGCCCAGCCGCAGAGTGCCACGTCCTCCTTGCCGACCACGGTGCTGCCGCACTGGGCCACGCCGCCCAGGTCGCCGGTGCTCGCGGGGGTGACGTTGGTGAGCTGGCTCTCGCCGCTGAACGACTGGAACACCGTGTCGAGCATCCGCTGCGGGTCGTCGATGTCGACCTCGGCCGCGAGCGCCGCAGTCAGCTTCTTGTCGGCCAGTTTGCCGTAGACGGCTCCGAACGCGTTGGCCGCGCCGGGATAGCCTTCCAGCTCCTTCTCCAGGTCCGTGGTGAGCGAGGACAACTCGTCGGCCTCGATCTTGGGCTGGCCGTTCAGCGTGTCCGGCTCACGGATGGTGATCTCGTCCCCGGCCGGCTGCACCGTCGGGGACGGGCTGGGCGTCGCACCGTTGCCCTGCCGGGAGCCGTTGCCGCCGGTATCGGCGAGGTTCTCGCTGACCAGGTAGAAGACGGTGCCGCCGCCCACGAGCAGAACCAGCGCGATGGCCGCCGACAGCAGGGTGATCGCCACTGTCCGGGACCCGCGCGCCGGCTGCGGAGGTGCGGCCACCGGGAAATGGGGCTGCCCATGGCCAGGCTGCCCATGGCCGTAGCCGGGCTGCCCATGCCCATAGCCGGGCTGGCCGTAACCCGGCTGGCCGTAACCCGGCTGACCGCTGACCGGCTGGCCGTAACCGGGCTGACCGCTGACCGGCTGGCCGTAGGCGGGCTGGCCACTGGCGGGCTGGCCGTAGGCGGCCTGACCACCTGCGGCCTGACCACCGGCCGGCTGGCCGGCGCCTGGCTGGCCGTAGTCGGGCGAGCCGTAGGACGGGGGCGTGTGTTGCGGCGAGTCGTACGGGTCGACAGGCGGCGGGAGCGGTTCGCCGGATGACGGCGGGTAGGGCGGTTGCCCGGGCGGCGGGGGGTATGTCATCGACGCTCCAGTATTCGAACTGTCGGTGGATCCTACCGACGGCTGCCGTGGTGGTCCCGCACCGAATGGGGCGACGTCAGTCACCCGCGGCCCGATTCACCCGGCGATCCGCCCGTGGCGTCCCGTCCGTGGGCATTTCAGCGCTATCGCCCCCGGTGTTCATTCTTACCCGCCGGCCCGGTGCCGCGTCAGGCGGGCAGGCCGGCCGCCAGTTCCTTCAGGGCTTTGGACGCGCCCGCGGTCAACGGTTCGCCGTGGCCGGGCAGGATCGCTTTGATGTCCATGGCGGCCAGCTTGCGGATCGAGGTGTTGGCCAGTTCCTCGTTGGCGGTGTACTGAGGGTCGGAGCCTTCGAGGCCTCCGGTCGTACGGAGTGCGTCGCCGGCCACGAGGACGCCGGTGGCCGGTTCGAAGACCGAGATGTGGCCCAGCGTGTGGCCCGGTGTGTCGATGATGCGCATCCCGAAGATCTCGTCGCCGTCGGCCAGGGGTTTGAGTTCCCGGGGCGAGAGGATCGAGCCGAGGTCGCCGGCTCCGGCGTGGATGGTGGCCTTGACGAGCGGGGCCACCTCGGCGAGGCCGCCGACGTGGTCGTCGTGCAGGTGGGTGAGCACGATGTGCTTCACCGACCGCCATCCGGCGCCGGCCGCCTTGAGCGCTTCCTCGATCCTGGATTCCGAGCCCACGGTGCCCAGGTCGACGATCGCCGCCTCGTTGCCCCGGACCAGGATGTACGCGGCCACGCCCATCTGCACCCGTCGCCAGTCGCCGGCCACCGCCCCGCTGGCCGCCGGTACGGGTGGCTCCGGTGAACCGGCCGGTGGCGATGACGGTCCTGATGACGAGCAGGAACCGAACACGGTCACCCCGATCGCGCCGGCCCCGGCCGTGAACAGCAGCCGCCTGCGCGAGAGCCACAGATCCCCCATGACCGTCGATTGAAGCAGTCGAATGTGGTCGCGGCCACAACTTCTTGCCCAGTGGTGACCCGCTCCTGATAAGTTGGCACTGCCAAATAGTTACGGATTCAAGGAGTTCCGATGTCCCGTCTCGCCACCGTCGACCCCACCACCGCCGAGGGCCAGGCACGCACCCTGCTCAGCCGGGTCGAGCGCGCCCTCGGAGTCACGCCCAACATGATGCGGGCCATGGCGAACTCGCCCGCCGTGCTCGACGCCTACCTGCAGTTCTCCGGCGCCCTGTCCAAGGGCCTGCTGCCGGCCCCTGTGCAGGAGCAGATTGCCCTGGTCGCCGCGGTGCAGAACGAGTGCGGCTACTGCCTCGCCGCGCACACCGTGCTCGGCGCCAGGGCCGGTGTCTCCGACGACGATCTGGTCGCCGGCCGTGACGCCCGCGCCTCCGACCCCAAGGTGGAGGCCGCACTGACCTTCGCCAAGCAGATCATCGCGAGCAAGGGCTTCGTCAGCGACGAGGATCTCGCGGCGGTTCGCCGGGCCGGTTACGGCGACGGGGAGATCGGTGAGATCGTCGCCGCGGTGGCGCTCAACACCTTCACGAACTACTTCAACTCAGTCGGGCAGACCACGCTCGACTTCCCGGCCGTCGAGGGCGTCGCCACGCGCGACTGATCAGCCACTTCTTCGTGACCTAAATACTAGGCAGTGCCAAGTTCGCCCCGGCCGCAGATGGCCGGGGCGAATACTTGTCAGTGCCAACGAACGTACGATGGGCGGGACGAGCGAGAGGACGGTTCCCATGGCGGACGTGCCCGGAATGCCGCCGACCGGCCAGTTCCTGGTCGGACTGGCCCGGCTCGGCCAAGCCGTGCGGATGGAGGCGTGGCGCAACGCCGGGCCGCACAACCTGTCCCCGCTGCAGGCCGACATCGTCGTCCTGCTGCACGGCCGGGACCGCCCCCTCCGGCAGGGCGAGATCGTCGCGGCCCTCGCGTCCACGCCGCCCACCGTGTCGGACGCGGTGAAGGTCCTGCGCAAGAAGGAACTGCTCGACGCCACCCGTGACCCCGGCGACGCCCGGGCACTCCTGCTCGGCCTGACCGCGGCCGGCCACGAGGAAGCCGGCCGGCTGAACGTCCAGTCGGCGAAGCTGAGCGACGCCGTGTCGACGCTCGCGCCCGACGACTTCGCCGCGATGCTGCGCGGCATGACGACGCTGATGCGCGAACTGCAGGACCGCCGTGCCATCCCGGTCTCCCAGATGTGCCTGACCTGCCGCTTCTTCGTGCCGCGCGCCCATCCGGACCCGGTGCGCCCGCATCACTGCAACTTCGTCGATGCGCCCTTCGGCGACGCGGAGCTGCGGGTCAGCTGCCCCGATCATGAGGCCGCCGGCCGATAACCCGCGCCGCTCCGCTTCGCGAGTCCGCCGGCCTGAGCGCTCCGGTAGGTACCGCAAGCGTCGGTGGCCACGGCCGGTTCCAACGCTCCCGGAACGGGATCACGCCGTACGGGCAGCCGCCGCCGGACGGTGACGGCTGCCCGTGGCGTCACCAGGTCATGTCGAGCTGCCGCTGGAATACGCGGTATCCGGCGCGGGCGAAGGCCGCTGCCATCGGCACGTTGCCGACGTCGGTGGCGGCCCGGATCCGCGGCACGTCCTGCGCCGCGAGCACACGGGTGCCCTCGGCGAGCAGGTCGTCGATGTGGCCCTGTCCCCGGTGCGCGGGAACCACCGCGATGTAGGCGATGATCGGGTTGTAGCCGTTGTGCGCGGGGATGACGAAACCGACGGGCTCACCTCCGGGGAGGGTCGCGACCCGCCACCATTCCCGCGGGCTGGTGTATCCGGTCAGCTCGGTACGGTACTGCTCCGCGGCTGCCTCGCGCGGTGTCATCCTGGTCAGCTCGTCGCGGCTGTGCGCGTCGAGAGTGCCGTCCAGCACGAGCTCCATGAGGTCGATCAGTTCGCCGGCGTCCCGTGGCGCCCGGAACGTGAGCCGCCCCGACGGGCCGGGGACGGGTGTTCCGGGATCCCATTGAAGGCGCAGGCGCTCGACGAACGGCTTGGCACCGCATCGTTCGAGCACGGTCATCCAGGTGTCGGTGCCGGAACGCCGCCAGTCGGCCGGCAGGAACCGGGTGTATTCCGGCGCGGGATCCGGCAGTGCGGTCTCGACGAGGCGGACGGCGTCGTCGAGGTGGCCGTCGGCGACGTCGAGAATGTCCATGACCAGCGGATGGTCGTCGCCGGGACGGGACCACCAGGCGGCCCGGGCGGTGACCCGGTCGCCGCGCAGGGCCAGCCACAGCCACTCGGGGCGCCGGCGGCCGGCGGCGAGGTCGCCGGCGATCTCTGCGTTGAGGGTGTACGGGAAGGAGTTGAAGAGGTCCAGCTCGCCGGGCATGACCGCCGGGCGGATGGTCAACGGTGTCAAGGCGTTCTCCGGGAGAGAGGCGCCCGCTCCGCTCCGGGCCGGCAGGTCAGCCGTCTGCCCGGGAGGAGGCGAGCGCGGTGTGGGTGCGGTACATCGCTCAGCCCTCCTTCCTGTGTCGATGAGTCGGTCGCCGAGTTCACCAGAGTGCTGCGTGATCCGCCACCGATTTATCGAGCACCAAGAATGTCAACGAAAGATTGACTTCTACGCCCTTGCCCTGGGGAAACGTCCGCTTCTAGCCTGAGTCGCACCGACTCAAGTCTGGGAGGCTGCCGGTGAGCGGGTTGACGCGGGCGATGAGCAGCCGGAACGCGAGGGCGTACCTCGGCGCCGTCGTCGTGTCCGGGTTCGGCACCAGCGCCATGATGCTGGTAGCCGGGATCTGGGTGATGACGCTGACCGGCTCCAGCAGTCTCGCGGCCTGGGTCGGCTTCCTGATGTGGGCCCCGACGCTGGCCGGGCCGGTCATCGGCGCCATGGTGGACCGGGTGCCGCAGCGGCGCCGGGTGATGGTCGGCGCCAATCTCGCGATGGGCCTGCTGCTTCTGCTCCTGTTGCTGGTGCGCGACGACACCGACGTCTGGCTGATCTTCGCGGTGATGGCGGTCTACGGCATCAGCTTCGTGGTTCTCGACGCCGCCGAGACGGCGGTGCTGCCCGCGGCGATCCCCGCGGGCCTGCTCGGCGACGTCAACGGTCTGCGGATGTCGGCCTCCGAGGGGATGAAACTGGCGGCCCCGCTCATCGGGGCGGGACTGTTCGTCCGGATCGGTGGCGCCGGCGTGGCGATCCTCGACGCGCTGACGTTCTTCGCGGCCGCCGCGTTGTTCCTGCTCGTCCGGCCCGGCCCGATCGCCCGTGAACCCGAGGTAACGCCCTGGCGGCAACGGGTCGCGGAGGGCGGCCGGCAGCTGTGGCAACGGCCGGTGCTGCGCCGGATCGTGTTCTCCGGGACATCGGTGATGTTCCTCGCCGGCCTGACCGGCACCACGGTGTTCGCCGTCGTGGACGAGGGCCTGCACCGGGCACCGGCGTTCGCCGGGGTGCTGTCCGCGGTGCAGGGTGCCGGATCGCTGGCCGCGGGCTTCCTCGCCGGCCCGCTCCAGCGCCGGGTCCGGCCGCACCTGTTCGTCGGGGTGGGCATCGCGCTGTTCGCCGCCGGCATGGTGCTGCGGGCCATGCCGTCGCTTCCCGCGGTGGCTGCCTCCTCCGTACTCGCCGGGGTGGCCCTGCCGTGGGTCCTCATCGCGATCGCGACCGTAATGCAGCAGGATGTTCCGGCCCGGTATCTCGGGCGGGTGTCCGGAACTGTTCAGCTGCTCACCTTCGCGCCGGGCGCGGTCGGGCAGGCGCTCGGCGCGACGCTGCTGGCGGTGGCCGACTACCGTCACATGCTCGGCGCCGCGGCGGCCGTCGGCGCGGTGACCTCGGTGCTCTGCCTGCGGCCGGCCGGTCGCCACGGCAGTCGAGTCCCTGAGGAGTGCCCGCATGTCCGTACAGCTGCGAAAGATCGTCCCTGATGACGCGAAGCGTCTTGCGGTGCTGCTCGGGCACCTCGGCTATCCCACCGGCGAGGACACCGTGCGTGAGCGCCTCCGCGACTGGGCGGACGATCCGGCGGGCCATCTGATCGGTGCCGAGGCGGACGGTGTCCTGGTCGGGGTGGCGGCGCTGCACACCATGCCGATGCTGGAGGTGGACGGACGGCTGGGGCGGCTGCTGGCGCTGGTCGTCGACGAGGATCACCGTGGCCGGGGCATCGGGGAATCGCTGGTCACGGCCGCGGAGGCGCTGGCGCGTACCGCCGGGTGTGTCCGGATGGAGATCACCTCCAGCCGTCACCGGGTCCGGACGCACGACTTCTACCAGCGCCTCGGCTACGAGGACCGGTGCCCGGCGAGCGCGAGATTCCTCAAAGGCCTTTGACGGTACGTCAGCCGAGCGCCCGCCCGGACCAGGAGCCGCCGACGAACCGCTGAGCCTCGTCGTCCGGATCCGCCTCCCCCACCGCGTCGGCCCACTTCTCCGCGTCGTCAAGCGGCCGGTAACCGATCGCCCGGCCGCCCGCCTCCGACCACCACCGGCGGGTGTTCGCCGAGACGCCCCAGACCAGCCGCCAGCCGGTGGCCGTCAGGGCGGCCTCGACGAGCCTGGCCATGTCGTCCGGGGACAGCCAGACCGACAGGTCACGCGGGGCGGACGGCCGCTCGGCGCACTTGCCGATGCGCAGGCAGATGACGTGCAGACCGTACCGGTCGTGGTGCAGGCGCCCGAGCGACTCGATCGCGGCCTTGCTCCAGCCGTAGTACGTGTCCGGCCGGGCCGCCACGTCGTCCGGCAGCCCGCCGGGTCCGGCCTCGTCGCGGGACTGGAGACCGGCCGCGTGATTGCTCGACGCGAGGATCACGCGCGGCACGCCCGCCCGGTGCGCGGCGGTGAGCACCTGCTCGGTACCGCGCACGTTGACCGCAAGCAGGTCGTCGAACGGCGCCTCACGCGGGATGCCGCCGAGATGCAGGATCGCGTCGGCGCCCCGCGCGGCCCGCTCCACCGCGGCGACGTCGGTGACGTCGAGCCGCTGCACACCGTCGCCCGGATCCAGATCGGTGAGTCGCAGTTCATGATCGCCCAGCCGGTTGCGGAGCATCCCGCCGATCCGCCCGGACGCCCCGGTCATCAGAATCGTTGCCATGTCCCGCTGATTCCCCCGGCCCGGGCTCGATCAACACCCGGTTTCCGGCCCGCGAGATGCCGGTCACGGCCCGCCTGACCAAAGATCATCCGCGGGTACGGGTACGCATTCACGAGCACGAGCACGAGCACGAGCCGGCCGAGGCGCTGGCCTGCTGCTCAGGCTTCTATCCGGCGCACCAGGGCAGCAACTCGGGAACACCCGCCCGGAGAATCGCGGGGGTCCCGTTCGGCGACGAACCGGCCGTCGAAGGGCCAGCCCCGCTCCTCTGACAGCAGGAACCGCAGGAAATGCGGCAGATCGCTGCCCACCAGGTAGCTGTAGTCGTTGGACCTGGTGCACCTGCGGATCAGCCAGATCAACAGCTGCAGCCCCTGCGTCGACGGCGGCGTGAAGAGCCTGCGCAAGGCCGGCACCAGCGACGAGCGGATCGGTCTCGTACCGGCCTGGCGGGAGACCCCGTACTACAGCGAGGAGGAACGGGCCGCGCTCGCGCTGGCCGAGTCGGTGACCCGGCTCGCCGACCGTACCGACGCGGTCCCCGACGACGTGTGGGACGCGGCCGCCGACCACTTCAACGAGGAGCAGCTGGCCTCGATCCTGCTGTGGATCGCGGTGACGAACCTGTTCAACCGGCTCAACGCCCCGATCCGCCAGACCGCCGGGACGTGGTGACCCCGATGAACGCAGTTCGCGCCCACACGTACCGCGTCGATCCGGCCGACCTGGAGGAATTCCTGGCCAGGCGCGCCTCAGATCCTTGCGGCCCGGTCCGGATCCCATGCCGGAACCGGGCCACAAACCTTTCCCCGGTACGGCCACGAGCACGCATTCGCGATCCGCGGCCATCGCCGCCACCGCGAACACGAAATCATTCTCGTAGCCGATGTGAGTGCGGCCCCATGAAGAACCACATGCAATTCGCCGAAGGCGCGCCGCCGGTACGCGAGCCACAGTCGGGGAAGTGGCTGTTGACTCGACCCGGCTGGCTACTTGATCATGGCGCAATGGGCTTTGAGACCGTTTATCGCTCGTCGCCGGCCTGCCTCGAGGTCGCCGACGACGGCAGTCGCGCATGAACATCGCCGGCCTTCCGTTCGGCACCACCGACTGGAACACGGTCGAGTCGAGCGAGCATGCGGGCGTCTCGGGGACCGCGTCGTGGCGCACCCGCCGGTTCGGCGACATGCGGGTGCGGATGGTCGAGTACAGCCCGGGGTATCTTGCAGATCACTGGTGCACGAAGGGCCATATCCTGCTCTGCCTCGAGGGCGAGCTCGACACCGAGCTGGCCGACGGCCGACACTTCAGACTCACTCCCGGTGTCAGCTACCAGGTCGCTGACGACGCCGAGCCGCACCGGTCGTCCACGAGTTCGGGCGCTCGGATCTTCATCGTCGACTGATTCGGAGCGTTCGCAACAGCTACGGCGTATCCAAGGGACCCTTCAACTCGAGCTCGATAGCGCTGTTGCGCATGCCCGCCGCCTGGTTTGCCGTGATCGGGGCCACCGTAGAACTCAGGTCCGTGCGTAGGGCGGTGGTGGCGGCGCCGCCGAGCCGTCGTGCGCAGCGACCCACGCGTCGTGCAGCCACATGTACGTGCCGCGGCGGCCCTCGTCGCGGTCCCAGGTGACGCCACGCTCGTACGTCACGATGCGGGCGTCTGGACCGACAATGACCCAGGTGTACCGGCCGTCGGCGTGCCGCGTCTTGACCTTGATGCCGGCAATGGTTCGAGTGGTGCCTGCGGCGTCGGTGATCGTCTCGTCGTGCCGGTCGACCCACTGCACTGCGAGTGCGTCGGCGTGCACACGGTCGACGCGTCGCAGGAACGCGAAGGCGACGCGTTCGGCGTCGTCCTTGTTGGGCAGGTCTCCGGGCGCGGTGACCGTCAGGTTGGTGAATCCCAGGAGCGTGCCGTCGTCGCTGACGACGGTCGTGGCATGCGGTCCACCGAGCCGGTAGCCGGCTCGCTGGAAGCGGACCACGGAAACGGCGGAGGTGTCGTGCCGCTCGCGTCTGGTGCGGGCGACGGGGAGGTCGGCAGGAACGGCGAGTCCTGCGGCGGCCAGGGCGCGTTGCGCCCGGTCCGTAGTCGGTTGTTCGGCGGTGGACGACATGGCGCCTCCGGACGGTTGAGGGGTGGTGGGGGTATCGGGAGCAGAGGTGCTCCGCGCCGGCGGCGGTGGGGCAACGTGCGCATCGGCGCAACCAGCTAGTGTGCCGACAAGGACGAGACCGATCGCCGGCAGCAGGGCACCGCTCTTCATGCTGCGCCCCCTGCTGGGGCGTTGCCTGCCGGGGCAACGGCTACCGCGTCGATCTCCACCTGGACGCGTGGGTCGAACAAGGCGGCGACTCCGATGAGAGCGCTGGCGGGCCGGGAGCCTGGCGCTATCCAGCGGTCGCGCACCGCGCGGATGGTCTCCAGCGATCGGTTCGGGAGATCTCGTACGTAGATCGTCACGCGCGCCAGGTCTGCCGGTGCCGCGCCGGCCGCGGCGAGCGCTGCCACCAAGGCGGCGAAGGCTTGGTCGAGTTCAACGTCGAAGTCCTCTGGAACATCCGCAGCGTCGTTCAGCGCCGTCTGCCCGGACACGAAGAGGAGACCTCCGGCGACATGGACGACGTCCGAGATTCCGGGTACCGCACCAGGCAACCGGGTTACCACCCGACCGCTGGGCGGATTTCCCTCGACGCTGTTCGCATCTGTGGCTCCTGCTGGATCCGACCTGATGTGCATGTCGCTCCCCTCGTCCAACTAACTAGTTGGTTTCTAAGGCATGCTCGCGAGGAAGTCAACTAGACAGTTGGTAATGTCCACGCCATGGCACGTGACAGCGCTGCGACGAGGAAGGCTCTACTGGACGCCGCTGTGCACGAGTTCGCCGAGTTCGGCTTGGCCGGCGCCCGTGTGGACCGGGTGGCCCGGCGGGCCGGCGTCAACAAGGAGCGGATCTACAGCAACTTCGGCGACAAGGAAGGCCTCTTCGCCGAGGTCCTCAGCGTGGAGCTGGCTCGACTGGCGGCCGCCGTGCCGCTCTCGGTGCCCGAGGGCACCTATTCGCTCGGGAACTACGCGGCGGACGTCTTCGACTACCACCGCACCCATCCGCACCTGCTGCGCCTGCTGCACTGGGAGGCGCTGGAGGCTTCCGAGGGGACAGCCGCCAACGACGAAGATCGCCGGCGCGGGTACTCCGAGAAGGTGGCGGCACTGCGCGAGGCTCAGCGGACCGGTCGCCTCCCCGAATCCCCGGACGGCGCTCTGCTGCTCTACGCGGTGGTCGCTCTCGCAGCATGGTGGCACGCGGTCCCGCAGGTCGCGCGCATGATGCTTGGCCCGCTCGCGGACGACCCCCGCGCGCAGCGTGACGAGTTGGTCCGCCTGGTCGATCGACTGACCAAGCCTGCTGACCGTTGACCCAGCCGCCGACGGCTCAGGGTGCGGGCGGGCCGCCGAGCTCAGAGTCCCGCGTCGAGATGGTCGCACGGATTCGCGGTACCGGGAACCGGCAGCACGGTCACCCGTTTGCCTCCTTTGTGCCGGGATCGATGTCGGCGTCGCACACAGTTTCCAAGTTGGTCAACGCACTGATCTACCGCCGTGAGCGTGCAGAACGCGGCACGGCCGGTAATCCTTCGTGGGTCGCCGTGGACCCGGATAGGCTCGGCGGATGATCAATATGGCCGTGCGTGGTGACAGTGGCAACGTCGTCGCGACCGCCAAAGCCGGGTGGAGTGGACGGCTTGCTTCGATGTCGGACAGGCGGCGTTTCAACGCTCGCATCGCTTCCATCGGGGTCTTGCCGTCGGCGAGTTTGCGCCGGTAGTAGCGACGGCCTTCGGTGTCACGACGGAGCTGGACGACGGCCATGATGTGCAGGGCGCGGTTGATGCGCCGGTTCCCGGCCTGCGAAAGCCGGTGGCGGTTCTGGTCGCCGGAGGAAGCGTCGATGGGTGCGGTGCCGTTCCAGGACGCGAAGTGGGCACGGCTGGCAAACCGGGCGATGTCGCCGATCAGCCGGACGGCGCCGGACGGGCCGATCCCGGTGGGTTCCTGCAGCGTACTGCCGGTGGAGGCAACCAGATCGGGCAGCTCGGCGTTGGCGAGCTTGATCTTCTTGTCGATCGTGACAAGCTCGTGGATCAACTCGGACGCCAGCCAGCGGCGGGTCTTGCCGACGAGATCCCGCGGCCGGACAGTGTTGAGCAGAGCGCGGGGCTGCTGGGCGGACAGGAACTTCTTCGCCCCACCCGGGATGAGCTCGAGCAGCAGGTGATGCAGCCGGGACACGACTTCGGTGCGGGTCCGGCCGAGCTGGTCCCGGCGGTCGGCCAGCAGCCGCAACGCCACCGTGGTGTCATCGGCCTGGACCTGCCCTTGCCGAGGACACGTTCACGCTGGTCGATGACCTCGATGGTGGCCGATCGTTTGTGCGGGTCCACTCCGATGACGACGCTGGACATCTGCCTGTCCCTTCCTGCTCCGACCTGTGGTGTCGGCGGGAGGGCAGCGCTACTTTGAGCTGGGCATACCTCCTCTGGAGCCGCTCCGCGCCGCGGTGACCGGCAGGGCGCATGCCAATTGAGAGCCACACCAAAACCTACGGTGGGCGGCCGATGTGGGAGCGTCTCCGCCGGTCACCTCGACCATGCCTGGCCGGGCAGCGGTCGTGCCACCAGTAGAGGCAGATCATATGCACTGATCTGCCGCCGAGCGCTCGTGGTGGCCAGGCGGCGAGCCGACACGCACGCTGGTGCCGAGATCAGTGCGGCCCTCGCATCACGCGGGTGTGCTACTGATGAAGGCCTCCGGCCGGCACAGTACGGTGATCCGATATGACAGGCCGACGTTGGACCAGATCCGGCCCCGCAGCGTGAGGCAGATGCCGACCCGGTCTTCGTGTTCCGGGTGCTCGAAGAAATCCGCACGTGGGTCCGCGATTGCGCCGACCAACCCTTGTGAGCCCTGCGTGGTGCCCGGCACCTGGAGCAGGCCGACGGCAATCTGGATCTCGGCGTCGTCGAGCTCGCGGACGGTGTACCAGTGGGTGTCAGGCAGAAACAACTGCGAGTCGACAACACGCCGCTGGTAGTTCGGTCCCATCATCCCGGATGCCGGGTCGGGGATGTCACCGATCCAGGCCGTCCCTGCGAAGTCGGTGCGCAGCCGCTGGGCGTCGGAGCGGAACTCCGTCACGAGCGTGTCGAGACGAGGCTGGGCGACGAGGTGCACGGATGCGTCAGTCATGATCGCACTCTAATCCGGGCCGGTGACACCTAACGTGGCCACGGTGGCCCTCCGGATGCGGCACGCCGCGGCCCGCCGACTGAAGCACCACCATCCGCTACGACCGCGCCCGCAAGAACCTCGACCACCACCCCAACTACATCCTCGCCGCCTTCATGGCCTCTGGAACATAGCCGTGGTCGAAGCACGATCGTGCCGACGAGAGTGCGAATGTGCCGACGACCCTCGCGAGCGCATAACGTCCCGGATCTAGGATCATTCACATGGTGAGGATTCTTGGTAAGGCTGTCTCTGACTGGCGCACCGAAATGGCACGCTGGTCGACCGATGGTCTCGTCGAGCCGCTCAATGACGCCACTGTAAGCAACTGGCAGGTGAGCGCCGAATCTCGAGTGCTCCTCTCGGAAGTTGGCCTGCCGGCATTCGGATCGATCTTCACTCGTTGTCCTCAAGATAAAGAGGAGCCACTAGCTCCCCCTTACTACATCCTGGGGATGGAAGCTGTCGGAAGGCATCCGCACGTACTCTCCACGGATTCTGCCTGTGGGTGTGGATACTTTGGAGTCAGTGCCGCCGATGGCACCGTCTCTCAACTGTTCCCTGACGGCGAGATACTTCCGGTCAACTCGACTCTGCCGCTTTTTTACTATTTTCTTCATAAGGTGGGCGGAGCCTGGCACCGAAGTGAAAGTGAGATTTCCGAACGAATCGCTGTACGGCGGGCCGAGGCGGTAATGCGACGCCTAGTCAAAAAAGACCCCATACTAACGAGCGGGGCTGACTCCTTCTGGGGTTATCTTTTTGAGCGCCCGTGGGGTTGAGCGAGCCTCAGCAACGCACTGATTTGCCGCCGAGCGTGCGCGCGGTTGCTAGACCGGCTGTCACGCAATGCCGGGCTCCGGTCGTTCGGTTGTGCCGCGCTGACGAAGGTCAAGATAGGCCAGGATGGGCTGCCGGGCAGTGGTCGTGCACGCGTGGGATGAGCCCTGGCTTCTAAACCTGAAAGGCAATGACGAGAGCACCAAGGAAGCCGCCGAAGCCGACTGCGTAGCCTAGGACAATCCCAAGGTATCGACGTCCAGGGCGCAACGACAGCGAGCAGAAGGATATGGCGAAGCCGATCGCAACTGTCAGCAAGGGACCGACGGCGACGAGCTGCTGCCCTGTCGATGTGCAGATCAGTTCGCTATCCGAGTCGCCACACTTGTCGCTGGCATACGGGAGAACGAGCAAGCTGTACAGCGCTGCGGCTCCGCCTCCGAGCGCGAGTATCAGGACCGCAGCGACGCCGCTTCTGTGACCACCCGTTTGTCTGTCGCGCGGATTTCCGCCCGTGAAGAGACGTGGCCCTGAGTCCTGCATGATCCGCGACGATACCGCTTGACGATGGGCGGAGCTGTGTTTCACCGGGATACCGGCATGCACGGATCTGCCGCCGTCCGCGTGCATCGCCTGGTGGATCCTGATCACTACTGTCGGCCGCATGCCGATTTCGTCCTACATCGCCAGCCTTCGTGCTCATGTCGGCCACGATTTGTTGATGCTGCCCGGCGTTAGCGCCGTCGTCCGCAACGACCGAGGGCAAATCCTGCTCGGCCGACGCAGCGACGATGGATCCTGGGGACTTCCGGCCGGCGCCATCGACCCCGGCGAACAGCCAGCCGATGCTGTGGTCCGGGAAATCTACGAGGAGACGGGCGTGCTCGCCGAGATCGACCGGATCGGCGGCGTCGCTCTGAACCGGGCCATCTACCCGAACGGTGACGTCTGCGAGTACCTCAACGTATGGTTCCGCTGCCACGCGGTCAGTGGGGACCCGCGAGTGAACGACGACGAATCCACCGAAGTCGCCTGGTTCGAGCCGGATGCCTTGCCTGAACTCGACCCGCTGTCCCGGCTTCGGATCGACACGACACTGACCGCCGACGCTCCAGCGTGGTTCGCCAAGCCCGGTGAACGCCATCCCGCACTCGGCCGCCCTCAACGTGACGGCACACCGGCGAACGTGTCTGACGAACGGTAGCGCCTGAATCAGCCGTGAATCGGTTCAGAATGGCGCCGGCATCGTCGGAGGCGAGGTGATGCACGACCAGCGCGACCCGCTGACGGACCGCCCGACGGCCCGGGCAGTGTTCCTGCCACCGGCTCACCTGCGAAACGCGACCCTCCGCTGGCTTTGGCCGCGGGGTGGTCCGGCATCCTGGGGACGTGGCAGATCCGGAGCGGTTTCTCAAGTTCGAGCACGGGTACCGGGATGGGTTGCATTACTACAGGGTCGCCGTCGATCAGTCGGATCTTCCTAGCCCGGTATGGCCAGGTTTGCAAAAGCATGGCCACTACCCGGAAGATCCGGTCCTGAATCCGTGGCACCGACACGGAATCAACAGCTGTGATGGGGAATCGCTCGCGGTCTGGCGTGCGCTGACCTGGGCGTTGACCGCAGGCCGGAGCCGGTATGTCATTCCCTGTTATCTCCGTGACGAGGTGGCGCAATGTCTGGGCGTCGACCACAAGGCCATACAGCTGGTTCGGTGGGAGTACGAGGTTGACATCGAGCTGCCGGACTGGGAAACCGCCGACTACGGGTTCGTCCCCGCTCGCACCAACAGCTTCCTGCGCCCATCCGAGGATACCTGGGACATAGATCACGTCGGATTCGCTGGCCTGTTCGAGGTGAACACCTTCCGGCAGCTCACCGACATCGATCGCGTGCTCGCCGGCGATACCTGCTCCGAACTCACGGTGTTCGCCCTGCGCCGTGCTGGAAGGCGAGACAGTTTGGCTGCCGCGCTCAACCAGAGCGACCGCCCTGATCTGGCCGCCATCCTCGAACCCGGCGACATCTTCGTCGACATGGCGGTGGACCGCGAAGGAGGCGCCTTCCCCGCGAGCTATTTCACCGTCAAAGCGCCCGATGTAACCCCACAGGTTGATCAGCTCGCCGACCACTTCAGCCAAGCGTTCCGCCGTTACCTGAACCTCGTCGGCCAGATCCACACGTTGAACGACTTTCATGCCGCAATCGACAACCTGCTCGCCCCGCCACACACCGCCAGCATCCACCAAGGCTGAATCCTCACCGCCGCAGTCGCCGGGCACGTCTGCCGAAATGAGCGCTGATGCCTTGGTCAGGGGCGGTCATGCAGGAACCATTCGCCGCTGCGGGTCAGTGCGATGGCGAGTTGCCACTGTTCACACTCCAGTGCCATCAACTGCCCGGCAAGCTCCCATGCCTGCTGGCCGGGCTGCGGTCGGCGTTCTGCGATGAACTGCAGCACCGTCCCCAGCCGGCAACCAGAGCGGCGCCCCACCGCTGATGCCATCGGAACATGGCGGCGGCCCATGCCAGATGGCCGTCTTGGCGGGTTGCCCCGTGGTAGGACAGCCAAGCGGGAGCCAGCCACTGCGATTCCGTGGGCAGCAAGACCAGCTGCACCTCAGGCCAGGTCTGCCACCTGCTGGTGCCGACGAGGTACTCGGATCCGCTGAAGGCACGATCGGCCAGCGGTGGATCAGCCAGCAAGGTCTCATAGGTCCACCGCTGCACGTCATTGCCGGTGACCGGCCCGGCCAGCTGTTCGAGTGCTCGAGGTACCTCGCCGGACCCCAGGAATGCCTCGACGTAGTGCTCGATCTCCCACTTGTCCTGCGGTTCATCTCCACGACGCTGGTACACCGACCACGGGTCCAGCGTCTGAGCCGCCGGCCTCGGAGCTGCGGCTTGCAGGGCGCCGGGCCGTCGCATCCGGGCGTCCGGTGCGGAGATCCGGCGCGACCAGCCGCTCTCCCCGCCGGACGCCGCACGTCATGTGCAGGCCACCGCACCGGTCGAGTCCGAGCCGGAACCTTTGCATCCCCGGTGTTGAATGGTGGGCATGGAGTGGGTCGTGCCGTTCGCCGTGGTGTTGCCGTTGGTGCTGGGCGCTCTGGTGATCGCCGGCGGTCGCCGCGGCGCTGCCGATCGTCAGGCGCAGAGGCTGGCGGCAGTGGAACGCAAGCTGAACCTGATCATGGCGCACCTGGACATCCGCGAACTCGAGCCCGACGTTCCCGGGGCGGTACTGCAGCAACTGCTTGCCGGCCGCAAGATCCATGCGATCAAGGAGTACCGGGATGCGACGGGTGCCGGCCTGAAAGAAGCCAAAGACGCCGTAGAGCTCCTCGCCCGGCAGCGTGGCCTGGAATAGCAATCGCGGCGGCTCGATCGGCCACTGCTCGTTTGCGGTGCACCGGCGCGGGTAGCGAATGCTCCGGTAGGGACAGGCCCGCCGGTGCAGGAGGCGCTGATGCAAGCGATGGTCTACCGCGGTCCGTACCGCGTCCGGGTGGAGGAGAAGGACCGGCCGGCGATCGAACATCCCAACGACGCGATCGTACGGGTGACGCGTGCCGCGATTTGCGGTTCCGATCTGCACCTTTACCACGGGATGATGCCGGACACCAGGGTCGGCATGACGTTCGGCCACGAGTTCGTCGGCGTGGTCGACGAGGTGGGTTCGTCGGTGCAGCGGCTGAAGGCCGGCGACCGGGTGATGGTGCCGTTCAACATTTTCTGCGGCACCTGTTTCTTCTGCGCCCGTGGCCTCTACTCCAACTGCCACAACGTCAACCCGAACGCCACCGCGGTGGGCGGCATCTACGGGTACTCCCACACCTCGGGCGGCTATGACGGCGGGCAGTCCGAGTTCGTCCGGGTGCCGTTCGCCGACGTCGGGCCGAGCCCGATTCCGGACTGGATGGACGACGACGACGCGGTGCTCCTGACCGACGCGCTGGCCACCGGGTACTTCGGGGCGCAGCTCGGCGGCATCGTCGAGGGCGACGTGGTGGTGGTCTTCGGTGCCGGGCCGGTGGGGCTCTACGCGGCGAAGTCGGCGTGGCTGATGGGCGCCGGCCGGGTGATCGTCATCGACCACCTGAACTACCGGCTGGACAAGGCGCGTTCCTTCGCCCACGCCGAGACGTACAACTTCACCGAGTACGACGACATCGTCGTGCACATGAAGAAGATCACCGAGCATCTGGGCGCCGACGTGGCGATCGACGCGGTCGGTGCCGAGGCCGACGGCAACCTGCTGCAGCATGTGACGAGCGCGAAACTGAAGTTGCAGGGCGGCTCGCCGGTCGCGTTGAACTGGGCGATCGATTCCGTACGCAAAGGTGGCACTGTCTCGGTGATGGGCGCGTACGGCCCGATGTTCAGCGCCGTCAAGTTCGGTGACGCGGTCAACAAGGGCCTGACCCTGCGGATGAACCAGTGCCCGGTGAAGCGGCAGTGGCCGCGGCTGTTCGAGCACATCCGCAACGGCTACCTCAAGCCCAGCGACATCGTCACGCACCGGATCCCGCTGGAGCACATCGCCGAGGGGTACCACATCTTCTCGGCGAAACTCGACGACTGCATCAAGCCGCTCATCGTCCCGAACGCCGCGTAGGGGAGCACATCATGGCGTACACCCCGGACAAGCCCAAGCTCGCCGAGTCCAGCGACGAACTGCGTGCCCGCATCCCCGGCTGGGGTGCCGACCTGGACCCGAGGGACCGGCCGTCGGTGCCGCAGGAGATCTTCGACCCGACTTTCAGTGGCGCCCACTGGGAGTTCCCGGAGCGTCAGCCGGAGCGGTGGCCGCGGGAGAAGTCGATCGAGCACAAGTTCGTCACCCCGGTCTTCGGCACGTCCTGCCCGCCGCGCGGACTGTCCGGCGCGATCCGCCGCTACTCGTACGCCAAGTACAGCGAGGGGCGGGCCGCGCACTGGCTGCTGCTGCTCGCGGCCGACCGGGTCGACGTGGCGGAGAGCGTGCTGCGTTCCTTCGCGACTCTGCGCCCGGACAACCCGTTCACCCAGACCGGTGTACGCGCCGAACGGTCCCATCACGGGCTGCGTTCCCGCCTGGGTCAGAACCGGGCGGACGTGGTGCACCATCCGCTCGACCCCATCATCGTCGCCGCCCCGTGGATCGCGGGCGCCGGGCTAGCGTACGCACTGGTCCGCCGCCTCGTCCGCCGCAAGGGATAGCCGCCGGCCATGAAACGGCCCGTCATCGCCCCGGCGGTGACGGGCCGTTGGTGCTCATCGCATGCCGTGAGCCGCCGGTGTTCTCGTCACGCCACCTGGTAGACGTAGTTACGGCCGTGGTCGGAGTCGTACGCGGTGCAGCGGCTGACGTGACCGTAGACCCGGAACCAGATCTCCACCCGGCTGGTGGTGGGCTGCAGGTCGATGGTCGCCGGCAGAGCCTCGCCGTCATAGTTGGTCAGCCGCTTGGCGAGCGCGGGACCGTCGTCGAGACGGTAGAAGACATCGATGTGCCAGCCCGGCATGCCCCTGAGCGTCTCGCGGCACTGGGGCAGGCGGGAGGCGTCGTACCGTACGGCGAGGGAACTGTCCTTGCGGATCTGCCCGGTCAGTGACTCGGACCAGTCGGCGTTGAACGAGACGACCGAGGGCTGCCGGATGGTGTAGTGGTAATTCGCGCCGGACCGGGAGTCGTACTCGGTGCAGTCGGTGGTGTCACTGGAGCGGAACCACAGCTCCAGGTTGCGGGCGCCGAGCGGCAGGCGCAGCGGGGCCAGTGCCGTGACCTGCTTCCAGTCGTCGTTCAGCCGCGTGGCGAGCTCGCTGCGAACCGGGCCTCCGTCGACCCGGTATTCGACGTTGATGGTCCAGGCGTCCATGCCGTTGTGCTGACCGCGGCACTTCGGCAGCCGGTCGGTGGCGAAGTCGACGAGCACCGGCTTGTTCGCTTCGAGGACGCCTTCGACCGTGTCGTTGCGGTCGGCGGGGAACCGCAGCAGTGGCGCGGACTTGAGCGGCCGGAGGGTGGTGACCGGCGAGGTGTTGCCCGCCGCGTCCACCGCCTGCACACCGTAGGTGTACCAGGTGCTGCCGGTCAGTGCGTGGTCGTGGTAGCTGTCGGCCGGGGCGGGCACGGTAGCGATCTGCCGGCCGTTGCGAAGCACCCGGTAGGCGGTGACGTCGTCGTCCGGAGCGGGGGTCCAATAGACGCTGAGCGGGCCGTCCCCTTCCGCCGAGGCGTCCGGGGCGGCGGGTGCTGTGGTGTCGGCGGCGGCGGCCGGCGTCGCGGCGCCGAACAGGGCGGCCGACGCGGCGAGCAGGAGAACACTCACTCGCCGGGCGACCGACGCCGTGGTGGGGGTCGAGATGTGCTGCATCGTTTCCCTTACGGAGATGGAGGAGGCACGCTTCCCCGTCGAGCAGGACGGAGGCAAGCGACCTCGAAATCCTGCAAGTTCTTACAGTCGGCGTCAAGAATTTCGTCACCGAAAGCAACGGCTCAACCCCTCAATGCGATCCCCTCCCGACGCATGCCGCCTGCTCATGCGACTGCCGGGTCGCCGCCTGTGTCGGTGGTCACGCCGCTTCTCAGCAGTTGACGTGGGTTTTCACCTCGCCCCAGCGCGAGGATGGCGAGTGTCGACCGTCTCATCGAGGCGAAGTCGATAGGGGAAGCACTGGCCACGGCAGCGTCGACCGACTCGATTAATCGCCACTCGTCAATGCCGCTACATGACGTTCATTTGCAGGAAATGAAAGAACTTGCGGTACAGCGGGCCAACTCCACTATGGTCGACCGGCGCGTCTCGTATGTGCTCCCCACCAGGAAGGAAGTCATGACCATGCCCCGCATGCCCCGCATGCTCCGCAGTGTGCTGATGATGGCCCCGGCGCTCATCGCCGCTCTCGGAGTCTTCGCCGCTCCGGCCAACGCCGGCCCGAACCCGGCCGCCACCGGTACCCCGGTGCTGCACTTCAACGCCGACGGAAGCACGTCGGTCGAGGGGACCATCGAGTCCGGCCATCCGGTCACCATCGACTTCGACCCGGCTCGCCTGCCCCTCTGCCGCGGCGAGGACCAGTACGGAGACTCCTGGGGTATCTCCGTCCGGTACCGCATCGACGGTGGCGAGGTGCGGCTGTACCCGGTGACCGAGAGAGTGACGGCAGACGGCAAAGACACCACCATCCGGGGCCTGGCCACCCTGCAGCTGCGCCCGGACACCCGGCACCTCGAGATGTGGTTCGTCGGCGAGGACCGCTCCGGCTGCCACGAGGAGGACACCAACCACGGCGCGAACTACCGGTTCGACATCAACCAGCCGCCGGTACTGGCCCGCGCCACCTACAACGCCGACTGGTCCGAGACCCTGACCGGGTCGCTGCGCAAGGGCGGCGCCCTGGTGGTCGACTACAACCCGGCCCGGCTCCCGCAGTGCCGTACCACCTACCGTGGCTACCCCGCCTGGACGATCACCGCTTTCTACCGCTTCGACGGTGGTGCCGTGCAGTCCACGCCGGTGAACCAGGGAGCCGAGGCCATCCCGTTCCGCATCGACGTCCCGGCGAACGCCCAGAAGATCGACACGTGGTTCACGATCTCCAACTACTACTCGCAGTGCTCGGCGTACGACTCGGACTACGGCAAGAACTACACCTTCTCCATCAACTGACACGAGCGTGGGCCAGGCAGCGCGACTGCCTGGCCCACTGCCGGCCTCTGGCCCGCGAGAGTGCGTTCTCGAATCACGGCATATGTGCCCGCATGGCGAATCCTCACCAGGTGACAAGGCGGCAATGGCCGGGGCGGGAGGTCTGCCCTGGTCAGTAGAGTTCTGAACATGGGAAACGGCCTGGTGCCATATCTGTGCTGCGCTGACGCCGCGGCGGCTGTCGACTTCTACACGTCCGTGTTCGGCGCTGTCGAGGTTCAGCGCTGGACCGGCGACGACGGCCGGATCGGGCACGCCGAGCTGCATTTCGGCGGCGAGCCGCTGTATCTTGCCGACGAGCATCCGGAGATCGGCGTGCAAGGGCCACGTGCCCTCGGCGGCACGGCGGTGTCGTTGGTGCTCACCGTGCCGGACGCGGACGTGACCGTGGCCGGGGCGCTCCGTGCGGGCGCCACATCCGAGCGCCCCGTCACGACGCAGGATGACGGGGCACGCGCCGGCTGGATCATCGACCCGTTCGGGCATCGATGGAGCGTGCAGACCCCGGCGCCACAGGTGCCCGTGGAACAGCTCCGCGATCGTGTCGGCGATCAGTACGACATCACCGACTAGCGGACTGGCGGACCGGCCGGGCCAGGGCCACCTCCCAGGCCTCCTCCGCCGTGCACGCGACATCGGGGCGCACGCCCGAGCCCTCCCAGTTCGAGCCGGTAACGGCGTCGATCACGGTGCCTTCCGGCAGGAGGCCCACCACCTGGCCGGTCAGCCGGACCGGGGTGACATGGTCGGCGGCGCCGCGGGTGGTCTCGCCGACGATCACGGCCCGGCCGCGTACCTGCAGGTGATAGGCCAGCGCTTCCGCCGACGAATAGGTGTGCGAGCTCACCAGCACGGCCAGGTCCTGGGTCAGCGCCGAACCCGGCGGGCGGGTGCGGGTCCACCACTGGCGGCGCCGGTCGCGGTAGATCACCTCGGACAGCGCCTCCGCGCCGTCGCCGAGCAGATGTTCGGCGATCAGTGCGAGGGTGCCCGGGTCGCCGCCCCCGTTGCCACGCAGGTCGAGCACCAGTCGCCCGGCACCGCGGGCCAGGGCGAAGGCCGCTTCCAGGTACGGCCCGGCGTACTCCACCGGATCGAGGGTGTCGAGGGTCAGCGCGAAGGTGCCGTCCGCCAGGCGCCGCACCTCCCGGACCCCGGCCGCCCGGGCCCGCACCTGCTCCGGATCGACCGGGGGCCAGCCGTGCGACCGGGTGTCCGGCTCGGCCGTACCGCCGGCGTCGAAGTGCAGTTCGAGGTGGCGGGTGTGCATCCGCGCGCAGGCCTCGACGGCGCGGCAGCCGGCTGCGGTCAGCGGCTCGGGCCGGTCGGCGAAGGTGTCCTCGAGATCGGCGGTGAGCCGGTCGAGACGCGGACCGGGCGGCATCAGCCGGCGCAGCCAGCCGGTCAGGTGATGGGTGAATCCGGTGATGCCGGTGAGCTCGTCGATCGCCATGATCAAACGGTAGGGGGCGGCCGGGCCACCGGCATCGTTCCCCGCTCTGCCCTCGGCAGAGCCGCCGCGGGAGGCATGGGCGCGCGGGCCGGGGGAATCCCGTCACCATGGCGGCACACGCGGGAGACCTGGCGGAGAAGACCCGGCATTTCCAGTGCGCGCGCTGCGCCGAGCGGGTGCTGGTGCAGGCCGGGGCCACGATCCCGCCCTGCCCGAACGGCCACACCGAGTACAAGAGCCGGATGCAGGCGGCCCCGAGTAGGCAGCGGTCCAGCGGGTAGTCGGCCGGCATGTTGAAACGAGGCGTATGGCAGGGAATGGTGGCCGGCCTGGCCGCGGCCGCGGTGATGACCGCGGCGGAGAAGCTGGAGCAGCGGTTCACCGGGCGGCCGGACTCGTACGTACCGGCCCGGGTGCTGGCCCGTCTGACGGGTCTCCCGGAGCGGCCGCCGGCCGAGGCACGCGGGCTGAATCTCACCATGCACTACGGGCAGGCCGTCCTGCTGGGCGCGGTCCGCGGGATCATGGCGCAGGCCGGGTTACGTGGTCCGTGGGCGTCCGGCATGTTCACCGTGGTGCGGCTGACAAATGACCAGATCCTGGAGAACGCCACCGGGGTGGGCGCGCCACCACAGAGCTGGCCTCGCCGGGAACTGGCGGTGGACGTCCTGCACAAGGCCGTCTACGGGTTCGCCACCGGCATGATCGCCGATCTGCTCGCGGCGCGCGACGGCCGTGGACCCGGTCAGCGCCACGCCGCGAAGCGCCCGGGCCGCCGGCCGGACGCCGGCCCGCTGCCCCGCCACGCCACGGCGAGCAGGTAGCCCGCGAAACGGCGATCCGTGGCCCGCGCGACGGTCTCCGACTGCCGGATTCTGTGCACGCCGACGACTACCGTACAAGGGCAAATGGGGATTTGTTTCTCGGAAAGGTTGCCCGATGGAAACGATATTCTCCTCCGGGCCTCGCGTGCGGGGCCGCCTGGCGTCGTCGTACATCCTGGCCGGCTGGGCTTCGGTGACCGCCCTGGCCACGATCTCCGCGATCCTGCCGAGAGAGTCGCTGACGTTCGGCATGGTCGCGCTGGGTCCCGCATTGGCGGCCCCCTCGGCTTGCCCGGTGGCCGTGCTCGCCATCGGCGGATATGCGCTCGCCACCAGCTTCGCCGTTTCCACCTGGCAGGGGCTGCTGGGCTCCGCCGGACAGATCTTCCGGCTGCTGTTCGTGGCCGTCGCCATCGTCATCTGCTGGTTCCTGGCCCTTCACCACCAGCGGATGCTGCGGATCTCCCGCGACGCGGCCCGGGAACGGGAGCGGCTGGCCGCGGTCGCCGAGCAGTCCAGCGACGCCATCATCGCGACCACCCTGGACGGCATCGTCACCGCCTGGAACGGCGGTGCGGAGCGCATGTACGGCTGGCGGGCGGACGAGGTGATCGGCCGGCCGTTCGCGGACCTGATCCTGCCGGACGGCAGCCGGGACATCGTCCAGGAGACGCCGGCCAGGCTCGCGGCCGGAGAACAGATCACCCTCAGCGAGACGAGTCGGGTCCGCAAGGACGGCACGACCTTCCTGGCGGCGGTCACCATCTGGCCCGTCCGTGACGAGCACGGTGTCGTGGTCGCCGCGGCCGCCACCGAACGCGACATCACCGAGGAGACGACGGTACGGGAACGCACCGCGCGAGCCGACCGGATGGAGAGCCTGGGCCAGCTCGCCGGTGGAGTGGCCCATGACTTCAACAATCTGCTCGCGATCATCCTCAACTACGCCGACTTCCTGGCCGACGAGGTCACCGGGGACGCTGCCGAGGACCTGGCGCGGATCCGCAACGCCGCCGACCGGGCCCGATCACTCACCAATCAGTTGCTTCTGTTCGCCAAGAGCGAGCCCACCCAGGTGGAGGTCATCGACCTGAACCAGGTGGTCACCGAGGCCGTCGCACTGCTCAGCCGCTCCATCGGCGAGAACATCCGGCTGGTCAGCCGGCCGGCCCCGGAGGCCATGCCGGTCCGGGCCAACCGCGGGCGGCTCGATCAGATCCTGCTCAATCTGGTGATCAACGCGCGGGACGCGATGCCGGAAGGTGGCGTCGTGTCGATGGAGACCGACCTCGTCGAACTGGGCGAGGGCCCGTCCACCGCACCGCCGGCGGGAAGCTACGTGCAGCTCACGGTCTCTGACACCGGCTGCGGGATGACCGCCGAGGTCCGGGACCGTCTCTTCGAGCCGTTCTTCACCACCAAACCCGCCGATCGCGGTACGGGCCTGGGGCTCGCCACCGTGTACGGCATCGTGGGCGACGCCGGCGGCACCATCGGTGTCGAGTCGGCACCGGGAGTCGGCACCACGTTCCGCATCCTGCTTCCGTCGGCCGCCGCGGCGGTCACATCGCCGGCCGGCCCGGCGGCAAGTGACCACGGCCACGGTCACGGCGAGTTGATCATGGTGGTCGAGGACGACGACTTCGTCAGCGACCTGGTGATCCGTGTCCTGCGGGAGAACGGCTACCGCGCCACGGCCTTCGGCGACGACTCGCTCGCCGCCCTGGACATGCAGGACGTCGCCCTGCTGCTCACCGACGTCGTACTGCGGGGCCGGTCCGGTCCGATGCTCGCGTCACGCCTGCGGGCCCGTCGCCCCGACCTGCCGGTGTTGTTCATGTCCGGTTACAGCGACGCGGAGGTACGTCGCGAGCACGGCATCGACATCGACGTTCCGATCCTGCAGAAACCGTTCACCGCCGTCGAGTTGCTCGCGGGTGTCGGGGAGGCACTGAACACCGCTCCGGTCACCCATCGCGCGGCCAGCAACTGACATTCATGGCTCCGGCCACCCGGATGTGACAGACGCCACTGAAGAGCAGATTTGGCGCGACCCTCGAGCGGTGCTCCCACCCGCCGGTGATCGCATGATCACCTGCCGTTTCTGTCGCTGGTTACGCGGCCGAGGGGCACGCAGCATCAGGGCCGCGCGGGTGGTTCACAGGGAAGACACAGATCAAGACCGATTTGACCGCGGGCGCGACAATCCCACCGATGAACAAGCCCAGCCCTGCACCCCGGGACAGCACGTCCGCGGAAGCCGCCGAGGTCGATGAGTCGGCCGAACCCACGGTCGCCTTGAGTGAACCCGTCGACTCCGGTGACGGTGAGGCGACGGTCACCTTGCCGGCCGCCGAGATCTCCGACGCGACGGTGGACCTGGCATCTTCGCCCGGCTCCGAACCGACCGCCGACCTGGCGTCTTCGCCCGGCTCCGAACCGACGGCTCACCTGACGGCGGTCTCGCCGGATGCGGATTCCGCCTCGGATGGCGATGAGTCCGAGCCGACAGTGACCCTGCCGGCAGCCGAGGCTGCCGACACCCCGGCGGTGCCCGCCGACGATGAGTCCGAGCCGACCACGGTGCTCTACGCCGAGTCGGAGCCGACCACGGTCCTCTCCACCGAATCCGAGCCGACCACGGTCCTCTCCACCGAATCCGAGCCGACCACCGTGATCACCGCCGAGTCCGAGCCGACGATCTCGTTGCCCAAGCCCCGGATCTCGCCGGAATCGACGGTGGCGCTGCCGGTCGGCCGGGAGTCCTCGGCCGAGGCGGAGCCTACGGTCGCCATGCTGATCCCCTCCCCGCCGGCGCCCCGGCCCGCGCCGGAGCCGACGGTCACGCGGCCGTCCATACCTGCCCCCCGGTCCGCGCCGACCGTCGCACCGCCGCCCTCCGAGCCGACGATCGCCCTGCCGGTCGCACCGCCGGCGCCTGCCGTCGTACCCCAGCGTGCGAAGCCTCTCTCCCGCCGGCGCCTGCTCTGGGCGATCCCGGCCGCCGCCGGCACCGCCCTGCTCGGTGGCACGATCGCCGCCCTGGCCGGCCGCGACGAACCGCAAGCCGCCAAGACCCCCAACCTGGTCGTCACCGAGCCTGCCCCCTCGGAGATCCCTACGCCGGCCCCCGCCGTACCCCAGCCCACGACCCCGGTCATGAAGGTGCCGGTGCACACCCTGCAGGACTTCCGCAAGATGGTCCCGGGCGACCCGTTCCCCACCGACGCCATCGCGCTCACCATCGACGACGGCCCGCATCCGGTCTGGACGCCCCAGATTCTGCGCCTTCTGGAGAAGCACCACGTCCCGGCGCTGTTCTGCATGATCGGCAATCAGGTCCTCGGGCACGAAACCACCGCCCGTGACGTCGCCGCCGACGGTCACCGGATCGCCAACCACACCTGGAGCCACCCGCTCGATCTGGCCGAGCTGCCGTCCCACGCGGCGATCAAGCAGATCCACCGGGCTCAGGACAAGATCTACAGCACCACCGGGATCACCCCGAGCCTGTTCCGCTCCCCCGGCGGCGCCTGGTCCAAAGGGCTGTCAGAGGCGGTCTCCCAGAGCAACGTGATCCCGATGGACTGGACCACCGATCCGCGCGACTGGGCGCGCCCGGGCGTCGCCCACATCACCAAGCGCCTGCTCGCCGCCGGTCCCGGCCAGATCCTGCTCTGCCACGACGGAGGCGGTGACCGCTCCCAGACGCTGGCCTCCCTGAAGACCGTCATCCCGGCCCTGCAGGCGAAGGGCCTCAAGTTCGTCGCCCTCATGTGACCGCCGGGCCCGTCCGCCGCAGCAGTCGTGTGGACCGGAATAGGCTCCTGTGGTGGATCACGTACGCCGGGCTGTCGTTCTCGCGGATCATGCCCAGTTCTACGTCCAGGATGCCGAGGGGCAGGCCGCGGACGAGGAGGACGAGGACTACGACTGGCCGGAGGCATGGTCGGACGAGGCGGTCGACGTGTGGCGCATCGGCCTGGACGGCCCATGTTCCATCGCGATCGGCACAGCTCGCAGCGACCATGTCGAGACGGCCCTGCGGGTGCATCGTGCCCGTCCGCCGTTGCTCGCTGATGCCGGGCACGTCGTGGAGGCGGACCTCGCGGTGCCGACCGGTGCCGACCGGTGTCGTAGCCGTGATCCGGCAGGGCGGTCCCGCGTGACCGGCGCGGCAGCGAGAGACCGGGCTTGATCGGGAGCGTACGAGGCTGCTCGCGCGTCTACCCGCATGGACACTGACATCGTGGCGGAGACGCGCGACGATCCACCGGCGGAGGACGCCTCGTTCGAGAGCTTCTACGCGTCCGCTGTGGACCGGGTCTACCGCGCGCTCGCGGTCGCGCTCGGTGACATCCACCTGGCCCGCGACGCCGCCGACGAGGCGATGGCACGAGCCTTCGTCCGGTGGGGGCAGGTGTCGGTCACCCAGAACCCGGCCGGGTGGGTCTTCCGGGTCGGACTGAACTGGGCCACCTCGTGGCGGCGCAAACTCCGCCGCGAACGCGCGTTCCCCGAAACCGAGCGCGGACTGCCGGCCCTCGAGCCCGGCCTGCCGGACGGCGACGCCGAAGCCGCCCTGGCCCGTCTGCCGATCCCCACCCGCGCGGTCGTCGTCTGCCGGGTGCTTCTCGGGATGTCCACCGCGGAGACCGCGACGGTCCTGCAGATTCCCGAGGGCACCGTACGCAGCCGCCTGTCCCGCGCGATGTCGGCGCTGCGCGACACTCTGGAGGAGAAGTGATGAACGATCTCGAGCGTGCCGTCCGGACCACGGCGGCCCGCGTCCCGTCCGTCCCGCACGATCTCCTCACGATCCGGTCCAGGGCTCGACGGATCAGGCGCCGCCGTACGTTCCTCGCCGCCGCCGCGGCCGTCGTCACGGTGGCAGCCGTGACGGCCACGGTCCCGCAGCTCATCCCGCGCCGTGACGTGATCGTCGGCGACCCCTTCGGTGGCCCACCGATCGGGCTCTGGCTCGACCGTGAGGCACCGCCGGTCACGCAAGGCGTACCGTCCGGCATCCACGTTCCCGGATCGTCCGGTGAGATCACCGCCCAGTTGCGCACGGTCGACGGTGAGCCGGCCGTGGTCGAGGTCGCCGAGCCACAGCCCGGCTTGAGCGAGGCCACCTATCTCGGCCCGGCGCCCCTGCCCGGCGGCGGGCTCGCCACCATCGGTTTCGCGCCCGGCCGTCTCGACTCCCGGGTGGCCCTCGTGACCGACGCGGACGGCCGGCCGGCGAGCAACCGGCCCCTGCCCGAGATGAAGTCGCATGCGAACCGGTCGATGCCGATGACCGGCAACAGCACCTCCCTGTTCTGGTGGCACATCCTGCGCGAGACCGACGTGGAGACGCGGCCGGTGCTCGTCACGTACGACATCGGGCACGGGACCCTGAGCGAACGCACACCCAGCACCGCCGTCACCGGCTGGGAGTTGCCGTACGTCGGCATGCAGGCCACCGAGAACCGGATCGTCGAATGGCCGTCCGAGTTCGGCCGTACCTGCTCGTTCGAGATCCTTGACGCGTTCACGGGTGAGCGCATCGCGCAGTTCCGGCCTGGCATCACCGGCTGCGACGACGTCTATTTCGCGCTCTCCCCCGGTAACCGGCACGTTGCCGCACTCGTCACCACCCGCTCCGGCGGAGAGCGCACCCAGCGGGTCGTGGTGCTCGACGCGCAGACCGGCAAGGCCGTCAAGACCTTCGACACGCCGGGGCCGGTGACGGCGAGCCTGTCCGGCTTGGCCTGGGTCGACGAGACAGCCATCCGGTATGCCCGGGGCGACCTGAACGCCGGCCCCCCACTGGTGCTGACGATGAAGCTGTAAGGCCGCTCACGTCAGGAGTGACTCGAGGCCCGGCGCGGTCCGGGACGCGACGAATTCCGTCACCGTGTACTCGGCGAGGCCCTGCCGCCGGAACGGGTCCAGGTCGAGGCGGCACTCCAACTCCGCCGGCGTGACGCCCGTCGCGAGGATGACACCACCGACGCGGGGAACGCGGCGGCCCGACGCGAGGAAAACGCCGTCCGCGTACTGCTGATCCAGCCAGGCGACATGGTCCTGCAGCGCCGCGTCGATCTGATCGAGGCCCGCACGGTAGGTCAGCGTGATCACGAACATTTCATGATCGTATGGCACCCGGCTCCGAGGCCGGTTCCGTGACCGCACCGTACTGCTCGGACCATGTGGTCATCGGGCAGGTGTCGCCGGGGTCGTTCTCCGGCGGCGGACCACCAGCAACGCGAGGGCGCTCAGGCCCAGGGCGACCAGCAGGCCGCCGAGGACGGTGCCCAGCAGCAGACCGCTGCTCTCGCCGCTCGCGGCCTCGAGGTCGGGCGCCGCCACCGCGGCCACGCTCGCCCCCGGCTCGGACGCCTCGTCCGCCACCGCGACGGAGCCGGCCGTCGCGTCCGGTGACGACGATGTCCGGGCGGGCACGGCCACCGCTTTCAGGGTCAGTTGCACGCTCGCGGCGTCGCCGGCGGAACCCTTGACGGTTTTCCGGGCGGTGCGGTAGCCGTCCATGGCCGCCGCGACCGTGATCGGGCCCTCAGCGATTGGCTTACCGGCGTTCGGCCTGATCGAGAACCGGCCGTCCCGGTTGCTCGTCGTACGGTACTCGTGCCCGGCGCTGTCCCGGACGGTCAGGGCCGCGCCGCCGATCGCTTCTCCGCCGGCGTCGCGGACCCGGCCGGAGACCCGTTCCACCTGGGCCGGCGGCTTGTCCGCGCCTGGCGTGGAGGTGCCGGGGCCGTGGACGTACACCGTCCTGTGGTCGAAGGTGTTCTGCCCGCCGAGTCGTACGGCGACCGAGATGTTGAGGCCGCTCACCTCACCCGCGCTCGCCCGGGGCGCGACGAGTGTGGCCTCGAAGTCGCGGCTCCTGCCGGGTCCGAGGTTCGGCTCCGCCCGGCATCCGGTGTTGCACTTCAGGCCGCCGCCGACCACCACGACGGCCGACTCGGCTGTCTTCCCGGTGTTCGTGACGCGGAAGCGCACGCGCACCGTGTCGCCGGGCTTCACGTTCTCCGCCGACACGCTGAGGATGCGAACGGGTGCCGGCGCGCCCGCCACCGGTGTCGCTGTCACCGTGAGCATCGCCCCGGCCAGCGTGATCAACGCGGCGGCCCGAGTCCATCGGGCACGTAAGCGCGTCGTCATTTCCCACCCTCTCCGGGACAGGCAGCATCGGTCGATGACACCGCGGGCCACTATGCCCTGCCGGGGCGAATCGCGCGACCCGGGCGTGGAGGTGAAGGCTTCGAGAACATTCCGGGATCGCGGGAGGCCACCGCCGGTGGCGGGTATGCCGGTGGGCATGACACTTCCGAATCATGATCTGAGCACCGTCGCTGATCCTGGCTCCATGGATCCCGAGGCCATGACCGAAGCCGGCCACGAGGATCCGGGCGAACGGGACGACCGTCAGCACCACGCCGGCGGCAGCGGACCCGGTGTGCCCGGCCGCGCCGCCGACAGCCCCGCCGTACAGGGCAGCCCGGTCGGCCCGCCCGACTGAGACCGGCGCGGCCCGGTCAGGTCCGGGCGAGCAGGAAGTCCGTCACTGCCGCGGCGAAGGCGGAACTGAACGCGGGAATGTGCCGGCCACCGTTGATCGTCCAGGCCTGGACGGCCGACCCGCCGGCACAGCCCCGCTCAAAGGTACGCACCGACGTCTCGGCCGCCGGCAGGACGGTGACGAGGTCGAGTGCCGGGGCGTCGCGGCCCGCGTCGGTGCAGCCGTTGTAGTCGCGCCACTGGCTGACCGTGGCGGCCGCCGACGGGTAGGCGTTGTTGCCGAGAGCGCCTCCGGTGAACGCGATGGTCTCGTCGGCGCTGCTGTGCACGGCGAGGACGCTCACCGGCTCGGACGGCCGGCACCGGGCCGGGTCGTTCCAGCTCGCGCCGTTGAGTGACGCGATGGCGGTGATCTGGTCGGCGTGGTCGCAGGCCATCCGGAACGCCATGAAGCCGCCGTTGGAGTGCCCGATCAGATAGACCCGGTCGATCCGGTACGAGGCTTTCAGCGCGGAGATGAGCTCGCTGAGGTACCGCGAGTCGTCGGGCTGCGGACTGTCGAACGCACAGCAGGCGTCGGTGGCGTTCCAGAACCGGTTGCCCCGGCCGTCGACGGATCCGTCCGGATAGGCGTAGACGAATCCCCGCCGGTCCGATTCGGCGGTGAGCCCCAGATACGACTCCTGTTCCCTCGCGTCGGACGAGTATCCGTGCAGCAGGACGACCAGCGGTGCGGCGCGGCCCGGATCGATCGAGTCCGGCACGTGCACCGTGACGGGCCGGCCACCGATCTCGACGGTGCCGGTGCCGCCGGTCGGCAGGCCCGCTGAAGCGCTGGGTGACGGCGCGGGAGCATCCGCCGAACCGCAGGACGTCATCGCCATGGCCGCCGCCGCGGCGATCACTGCGCGAGCCGTCCGCCCTTGTCGTCCAGGCACCGTACCTCCCCATCCGGATCGACGTTCATGGTAAGGCTGAAACTGCCCGCAGGCGTGAAGATCAACATCGGGATTCGCCAATCAGGAAGGACACCGGCCTACGAGAGGTAACGATGGGTGGAGTTAGGACCGGCGGCGACGATGTCGCTGTGCTGCTGCGGTCGCGGGGTGAGCCGGACTGCTTCGCGGAGTTGTTCGAGCGCTATTTCGCCGCCCTGCACGGGTACGCCTCGCGGCGGCTGGACGGGGCCGGCGGCGACGATGTGGCCGCCGAGACGTTCCTGATCGCGTTCCGGCAGCGGGACCGGTTCGATCCGGACCGGGGTTCGGTGCGGGCGTGGCTGTACGGGATCGCCACGAACCTGATCCGGGCGCGGCGGCGGGAAGAGGCTCAGGGATATCTGGCGTACGCGCGGGCAGCGGCCCGTCCGCCCGCCGATCCGCGGCACGAGGAGCAGACGACTGATCGGGTCGCGGCGGCTGCCGCCCGTGGCCGGATCGTCGCTGCGCTCGCCGGCCTGCCGGCGCGGGACCGGGACGCCCTGCTGCTCGTGGTGTGGGGCGAACTGTCGCACGAGGAGACCGCCGCCGCCCTCGGCGTGCCGGTGGGGACGGTGGGGTCACGCCTCAACCGGGCCCGCCGCAAGATCCGTGCCGCATTGGACGACGTCGACCCGACCCGACCGGCCGAGAGGACAGCCAACCATGGATGAGCTCGACCTGCTGGCCACCGCACGGCCGGTGACGCCGCCGGCCGCCGAGACGACGGCGGCTGCCCGGGCGCGGCTGTTCCACCTGATGGACTCCGGCATGCCCGCCGGGAGGACCGCCGCCCCGGCGCGCCGGGTGTTCCGCTGGGGTCTGATCCCGGCGGTGGCCGCGGCGTTCGCGCTGCTCATGGTGCTGTCGTCGTCGTGGGGGCGCCCGGCCGACCCGGGTCGCGGTGACGTCGACCTCGCCGAGGCGGGGCCACGTCCGCCGCAGAGACTGCGGAATCTGCTGCTGGCCGCCGCGGACCGGACGATGGGCGAGAACCCGGCGGGCGGCCGCTACTGGGTCTCCGAGGTCGAGTCGGGGACGCTGCTGCAGGTCGGCCGGGACGGCAACCGTTACGCGATCATGGGCCGTACCGAGGAGACGACCTGGTACTCGGTCCGCCGTGACGACCGGGCCGTGCACTACCTGCGATGGGCCGGGGCCGCGCCCGCCTCGGACGCCGACCGGGCCGCATGGCGGCGAGCCGGTTCGCCGGCCGGCTGGCCGATCGACGAAGCGTGCCCGGAGACCTCCGGCGAATACACGGCCGGGGCCGGCTCGACGCGCACGGTGGTGGGCAAGCCGGAGGCGAGCACCTTCCTGATCGGCGGGGGCTACCTCACCGCGGCCCAGGTGCGGGAACTGCCGACGGATCCGGTACGGCTGGAGGCGTGGCTGGTCGGTTCGCTGCGTCGCGGGAACCCGGATCTGACCGCCGCCGAGCTGTCACAGGGCATCTTCGACTCCATGATCAACCTGCTGTACCAGGCGCCCGGCACCCCGGCGGTCCGGGCCGCCGCCTACCGCCTGCTGGCGGTGCTGCCCGGCCTGCGTGACCTCGGGCCGGTCACCGATCCGAAGGGCCGGCCCGGCAACGCGGTCACCCTGGTCACGAACGAGGAGCAGCCGGGCGTACGGCAGGCCGACACCGGTGGTGCACGCGAGGTCCGTCTGGTCTTCGACCCGGCGTCCGGGCAGCCGCTGGCATGGGAGACCCGGGTGCTGCGCCCGGCCGACTACCTGTCCTGGGTTCCGGCCGGTGCGGTGTTCGACTACGAGGCCGTCCTGCGCTCCCGGTGGACCGACGACGTCCCGCCGGACACGACCGGGGCGCTGCCGGAGGACGTGCAGGAGCCGGCCACCTGCTGATCGAGGGGATGCCGTCCACCGTGACCCGCGCGGTGGACGGCATCGGCGCCGTCAGGGATGGGCGGCCTCGTGCGCGGCCACGATCCGCTGCCAGGACTTCGGCTCGGCGGGTGCGGCCAGGGTGGACAGGCCGATCTCCGGGCGGCCGGGGGTGTAGAGCCAGGTCTGCAGGAACGCGTCCAGGTCCTGGCCGGAGATCTGCTCGGCGAGGGCCTGGAACTCGGGTGTCGTACCGTCGCCGTGTTCGTTGGTCTCGGTCCAGGCCCGCAGGATCGCGAAGAACTTCTCGTCACCGACGAGTTCGCGCAGATGGTGCACGGTGAGCGCGCCCCGGTCGTAGACGGCGCTGTGGAACAGGCGGTCCGGGCCGGGGTCGCCGGGGAGCACCTGCCAGAACGGGTCGCCGGCCGGGTGCACCTCGGACCAGACGTAGTGGGCGAGTTCGGCGGCGGTGCCCTCACCCTGTTCCTCGGACCAGAGCCACTGGGCGTACGTCGCGAAGCCCTCGTTGAGCCAGATGTCCTTCCACTGGCCGAGCGCGACGGAGTCGCCGAACCACTGGTGCGCGAGTTCGTGGACGACGAGGGAGTTGTTCGTGCCGCGGAGGAACGAGCGTCCGTCGTACACCGGGCGGGTCTGGGTCTCGAGGGCGAAGCCCTGGTCCCCGGCGCCGGTGACCACGCCACCGCGCGCTCCGAACGGGTACGGCCCGAACAGCCCCGCTGCCCAGTCGGTGATCTCGTCGCTGCGTTCCACGCTGGCGCGCGCCGCCGCGGCGGTGACCGGGTCCAGGCGGGTGTTGTAGGCGGTGACGATCGGGCTGCCGTCGGCCGAGGTGTCCTGGTAGGTGTCGAAGTCGCCGATCGCCAGGAACGCCAGGTAAGTGGCCTGCGGTTTCTCCTGGCGCCACGACCAGCGGTCCCAGCCGGCGAACGCGGGCGTGGCCCATCGGGTGGGCGTGCCGTTGGAGATCACCTCGACGCCGTCCGGGACGAGGACCGACACGTCGAAGCTGGCCTTGTCGGTGGGATGGTCGTTGCTCGGGTACCACCACCAGGCGATCTCCGGCTCGCCGACGGCGAGCGCGCCGTCGTCGGTGCGGTTCCACGACGTGAAGCCGGCCGCCACAACCGTGGACGGGATGTCGTCGTACTCGACGACGACGGTCAGCGGGGTGCCCTTGGTGATCGGCCGGGCCGGGGTGACGACCAGCTCGTGATCGCCCTGCCTGGCGAACGTGGCGGGACGGTTGTTGACCCGTACCGACGTGGTCCTCAGGGCGAAGTCGAGATTGAAGCGGGAGAGGTCCTGGGTCGCGGTGGCCAGGATGGTGGTGGCGCCGGTCAGGCGGTCGGTGTCCGGGTGGTAGCGCAGGCGTATGTCGTAGTGCCCGACGTCGTACCCCCCGTTGCCGTACTCGGGGTAGTAGACGTCACCGGCGCCCGGACTTCCGGGCGCCGGTGCGGCCCGGGAGCCGGTCTGGACGGTGAGGACGACGGCGAGGACGGCCGCGGTCACGGTGATGGTTCTGCGGAGCATGGAGTCTCCCTTCACGGGGTTGCCGTTGCCGGGAAACCTACCAATTTATTTATAACTATCGATTAAGTGGGCCCTCGGTCAGCAGCGCCGCCATCTCCGGGAGCTTGAAGAACTCGGCCGTGGCCACCGCCGACGGGGAGCCGCCGTGCGGATCGGCACCCGCCGCGAGCAGCGACTTCACCGTCTCGTGGTTCTGCCGGAAGACCGCCGCGGCCAGCGCGGTCTGGCCGCGGTCGTTGACCCGGTCGGGATCGGCGCCCTGCTCCAGCAGGGCCGTCACGGTGTCGACATGGTTGTGGTAGGCCGCCAGGATCAGGAGCGTGTCGCCCTTGTCGTTGGTCAGGTTGGCCGGCAGGCCCGCAACGACGTTGACGATCAGCTCCTCGGTGCCGCCGGAGCGTGCCAGGTCGAACATGCGATGCGCGAATCGAATCGTCTCTTCATCCAGTTCTGCCACGCCCGAAGCCTATCGTTCGATTTCACGCGTGGGTTTGCCTGCCCTTCTCCAACCTATCGCGGGGCGGGGGGCTTGCGGCAAGGCCGGGGTACCGGCGCAGAATCGTCGGCCGTGGGCCGGAACCGCGGAGACAATGCGGAGGCCGGTCAATCGCAAATTCGACGGAAACGCCGCCGCGGAGGAATCTGAGAATGACTGACCAGTACGTGCTGGATCTCCGCGACATCGGCGCAGACCAGGTCGCGCTCGGCGGCGGCAAGGGCGTCCACCTGGGAGAACTGTCCCGGATCGACGGCATCGCGGTACCGGCCGGATTCTGCGTGACCACGGAGGCGTTCCAGCGGGCCCTGGCCGGCGTACCGATCGACGACACTCTCGACCCGGCCCGGATCCGGCAGACGATCGAGGACCTTCCCCTGCCCGCGGAGGTGGCCGCGGCGATCACCGCGGCGGTCGGCGAGCACACGCCCTACGCCGTCCGCTCGAGCGCGACCGCCGAGGACTTGCCGGCCGCGTCCTTCGCCGGGCAGCAGGACACCTACCTCAACGTGGTCGGCGCCGAGTCGGTCCTGCGGCACGTCAGCCGATGCTGGGCCTCGCTGTTCACCGACCGGGCCGTCATCTACCGCCGGCGCAACGGGTTCGGCAGTCACCGGGTCCACATGGCCGTCGTGGTGCAGGAGATGGTATTCCCGGAGGCGTCCGGCATCCTGTTCACCGCCGACCCGGTCACCGGCAACCGCCGGGTGTCCGCCGTCGACGCCGGTTTCGGCCTCGGCGAGGCGCTGGTGTCCGGCCTGGTGAACCCGGACGTGTTCAAGGTCCGCGACGGCGTCGTCGCCGACCGGTCGATCGCCGTGAAGACGGTCGCGGTCCGTGCCGTGCCCGGCGGCGGGACGCGGACGCTGCCGATCGAGCCGGTACGGCGCGAACAGCCCGCCCTCTCCGACGACCAGGTACTACGGCTCGTGGCACTCGGCCGGCGGATCGAGGAGCACTTCGGCCGGCCGCAGGACATCGAGTGGTGCCTGACCGGCGACGAATTCCGGATCGTCCAGAGCCGGCCGATCACCACCCTGTACCCGATCCCGGCGACCGCCGGCGACGGCGCCGCCCACGTCTACGTCTCGGTCGGCCACCAGCAGATGATGACCGACGCCATGAAACCGCTCGGCTGGTCGATGTGGCAGCTGACCGCCATGGCACCGATGCACGAGGCCGGCGGCCGGCTGTTCGTCGACGCCACCCGCCACCTGTCCGACCCGGCGGTCCGGGACGGGTTCCTGGAGATGCTCGGCAGGTCCGAGCCGCTGGTCCGCGACGCCCTGCAGACCGTGCTGGACCGCGACGGCTTCCTCCCGCCCGCTCCGGACGCCGGTCCGGGCCGGACGCCGGCCGGGCACCCGCCCACCCCGATCGAGACCGACCCGGCCACCGTCACGGAACTGGTCGAACGCAGCCGGGCGTCGATCGAGGAGCTGCGGCGGGACATCGGCGGGAAGACCGGGACGGCACTGTTCGACTTCCTGCTCGAGGCGTTCGAGGAACACAAACGCATGCTCCGGGACCCGCTGAGCATTCAGGTGATCATGGCGGGGATGGACGCCAGCTGGTGGCTCAACGAGAAACTGCTCGACTGGCTGGGCGAGAAGAACGCGGCGGACACGCTCACCCTCTCCGCGCCCGGCAACATCACCTCGGAGATGGGGCTCGCGCTGCTCGATGTCGCCGACGCGATCCGGCCCCACCCCGAGGTCGTCGAGTTCCTGCGAAACCCCGGCTCCGGCGATCTCCTCGGCCGGCTGCCGGAGATCCCCGGCGGGACCGAGGCCCGCGACGCCATCACCGGCTACCTCGGCCGGTACGGCATGCGCTGCGCCGGCGAGATCGACATCACCCGGCCGCGGTGGAGCGAGCAGCCGGCCACGCTCGTACCGCTGATCCTCGACAACGTGCGACTGTTCCCACCGGGCGCCGCGGAGCGCCGCTTCGCTCAGGGGTTGCGGACGGCCGAGGAGAAGCGGCGTGAAGTGCTGCGGCGTCTGCGGGAGCTGCCGGACGGCGAGGAGCGGGCCGCCGAGACCGAGCGGATGATCGACCGGGTCCGGACCTTCATCGGCTACCGCGAGTATCCCAAGTACGCCATCATCTGCCGATACTTTCTCTACAAGCAGGCCTTGACGGCCGAGGCGGGGCGACTCGTCCGGGCCGGTGTGCTCGACGCGGTGGAGGACGCCTTCTTCCTCACCTTCGCGGAACTTCACGATGTCGTACGGACCGGACGGCTCGACAAGGGTCTGCTCCCGCGGCGCCGTGCGGAGTTCCGGGCGTACCAGGCCCTCACGCCGCCGCGGGTGCTCACCTCCGAGGGCGAGACCCTCACCGGTGCGTACCGGCGTGACGACGCGCCGGCCGGGGCGCTGGTCGGGTTGCCGGTGTCGGCCGGAACCGTCGAGGGCCGGGCCCGCGTCATCCTCGACATGGCCGACGCCGACCTGGAAGCCGGTGACATCCTCGTCACCGCCTACACCGATCCGAGCTGGTCACCGCTGTTCGTCGCGATCGCGGGCCTGGTCACCGAGGTCGGCGGCCTGATGACGCACGGCGCCGTGATCGCCCGCGAGTACGGCCTGCCGGCCGTGGTCGGGGTGGCCGGCGCCACCGGCCTCATCGCTGACGGCCGGCGGATCCGGGTGAACGCCACCGACGGTTACGTCGAACTGCTGTCCTGACGGTGCGGCTCAGAACTCGTCGACGCGGCCGCGCTGCTCGAAACAGGTGGTGTCGATCGCCAGCTTGACCAGCTCACGGGCGGTGGCGTGGTCGGTGGCCTCGGCGTCGAGGGTGCCCAGGGTGCGGGTGACGACGATGATCGCGCCGGCGCTCTTCCCGGCGGCCAGATCGTCGCAGGCGGTATCGGCGATCGCCTGCAGTTCGGGGTCCTGCCGGCCCTCGGCGATCTCCGGCAGCCGGTCGCGGACGACGCGGGGGAACTCGCTCACCCGCGTCGCGGTCGCGGTCGCGGTGGGCTTGACCGTCACCTTCGTGGTCTTGGCCGCGGCGGGCGCTGCCTTCCTCGTCGTGGACGTCTTTCCGGGCTTGGCGGACGAACCGGACGACGTGCAGCCCGCCGATCCGCACAGAACCGCCACCAGTGCCACAACCGGCCACTTCTTCGACATCATTGCGCCTTTCCGCTGTTCAACAGCCCATGAGGGTAGCCGGGGCGCGCACCACCGCGAACTTATTTTTGATCATGAGACGGCCGGCACATCGCGGGCGGCGGGCGATGCGGCTTGATGAATGACGCTGGCCACGTCACCGGCAGCGGTGAAAGATGAACCGCGGGAGTCACCCATCCGCGACCGGAACGGCTCCGAACCCCAGCCGGACGATATCGACGCGCGGTGGATGGAGAACGATGGCGGAGCGTGGCACCGGTGACCGGCCGGAGTACCTGACCCCGGTGCCGGACCCGGAGACGGTGCCGGATGCCGGTTCGCTGCTGGCGGCGGTGGCCCGCGGCGAGGAGAAGGCCTTCGGGCGGCTGTACGACCTGGTCGCCCCCCGTGTCTACGGCTTGGCCCGCCGGGTGTTGCGGGATCCCGCGCAGGCCGAGGAGGTCGCGCAGGAGGTCCTGGTCGAGGTGTGGCGGACGGCGGCACGCTGGGACGCGCAGCGGGGTTCGGCGACCGCCTGGATCTTCACGATCGCGCATCGGCGGGCGGTCGACCGGGTCCGCGCCGAGCAGGCCGCCGGGGACCGCACCGCGCGCGTCGGCGCCGCCTCGGTCGACACCCCGTACGACGAGGTCGCCGACGAGGTGGCGGCCCGCCTGGAACGCCAGCAGGTGCGGCACTGCCTGGAGGTGCTGACCGAGGTGCAACGCCAGGCCGTGACGCTCGCGTTCTGTCAGGGGCACTCCTACCCGCAGGTCTCCGAGCTGCTCCGGGTCCCGTTACCCACGGTCAAGAGCCGGATGAGGGACGGGTTGATCCGCCTGCGCGACTGCCTCACGCCGGAGGTGGCGGCCTGATGACCGACGATGTGCACTCCCTGATCGGCGCCTACGTGCTCGACGCGCTCGACGACATCGACCGGGCCGCGTTCGACAGGCATCTGCGCGACTGTGAGGTCTGCCGGCAGGAGGCGGACGAGCTGTTCGAGGTGACCGCCCGGCTCGCTGACGGTGCCTGGTCGGTGCCGCCGCCCCGGTTGCGGGACAATGTCCTGGCCGAGATAACCGGCACCCGCCAGCTGCCGCCGGTGGTCCCGCCCCGGTCACAGCCGAGGTCCCGTCGCGGGCTGCGCCTGGTCGCCGCGGCCGCCGCGGTGGTCGTCGCGACCGGAGCGGTCACCGCCGTCTATCAGATCCAGGACCAGCGCGTACGCGAGACGCAGTCCCGCCTCGAAGCCGCTCGGGCGAGCGAGGCCCGGGTCCGGTCGATCCTCGGCGCGCCGGACGTGCAGACCCGCTCCGAGCAGCTGAAGAGCGGCGGCCGGGTCACCGTCGCCAGTTCGCGCCTGCAGAACGCCGGTGTGATCCTGCTGGCAGCCGACAGCGCGCCCGGCACCGGACGGGTCTATCAGATGTGGACCATCCAGGCCGGAGCACCGGCGTCGGCCGGCGCGCTCGGCGAGGGCCAGGCCGCGGCCGTCCAGGTCGTCGAAGGGCTGCCGGGCATGTCCAACGTGGGCATCACCATCGAGAAGGCGCCAAGTTCGGCCACCCCGACCGCACCGTTGGACGCGCTCGTGAATCTCCTCTGATCGACGCCCATCCGCGGCCCCGGCCGCTCCGAATCCCCGGTGACGACGACAGGGGGGCCGGGGATGGCCGGGGAACTGGGTGGCCGCTACCGGCTGCTCGAGCTGATCGGCACCGGTGGCATGGGCCGGGTCTGGCGGGCCGAGGACACGCTGCTGCAACGCACGGTCGCGATCAAGGAGCTCACCACACCGGCCAGCCCGGTACGGGAGGCACGTGCCGCCGCCCGCCTCGACCATCCGGGTGTGGTGAAGGTCTACGACGTGCTCACCACCGAGGAGCGCGCGTGGATCGTGATGGAGTACGTGCCGTCGCGCTCGCTGCACCGAGTCGTCACCGAGGACGGCCCGCTGCCGCCGGCCGAGGTGGCCCGTCTGGGGCTGCGGATGCTCGCGGCGCTGCGGTCGGCCCACGCGGCGGGAGTGCTGCACCGCGACGTCAAACCGGACAACGTGCTGCTCACCCCGGACGGGCGGGTGGTGCTGACCGATTTCGGCCTGGCCACCATCCGGGGCACGGACGGGCCCGATCCGCGGCTCGGGTCGCCCAGTTACATCGCTCCGGAGCGGCTGCTCGCGCGCGAGGCCGGGGTGCCCGGCGACCTGTGGTCGCTCGGCGCGACGCTGTACTTCGCGGTGGAGGGGCGCTCGCCGTACACGCGCGGGGACGGTGCGGCCGCTCTGCGGGCACTGATCAGTGAGCCGCCGGACCCGGTGATGCTGTCCGGGCCGCTGTCGCTGCTGCTGCTCGCACTGCTGGACAAGAACCCGGCGCGACGGCCGGCGGTCGCCGACGCCGAGGCACGGCTGCGGACGGTCCTCGAACCTCCGCCGCGCCCGCGCTCCCCCGTCGTGCGGACCCGGCTGGCCGTGGCCGGCAGCGCAGTCGTGCTGGCGGTCACCTCCGGTGCGGCGCTGGCCGCGGCGGACACCTCGTCCCGTCCGGCCGTGCTGGTGCAACCGTCGAGCCGGCCGCCGGCATCACCGGCACCCCCGGCGGCGCTCATGTCGTACCGGGCGGACCCCTGCGGGCTCCGGGCCGTGTCGGAGCCGGTCGTGGCCGCCACCACCGACGTGCCGGCCGGTCTGCCCGGCGGCTGGGTGTGGTTCCGGGACGCCACCGGGTTCACGCTCGCCCTGCCGGCCGGCTGGCAGCGGTCGATCAGCGGCAACGATGTGTGCTTCACCGACCCGTCCGGACGGCGGGCGTTCACCGTCAACGTGGCCCCGATCGCGACGCGCCGGCCGCTCGACTACTGGCAGGGCCGGGAGAGGGCCGAACTGGCGCGCGGCGACCTGCCCGGCTACCGGCGCATCAGCATGGGCCTGCTGCTGCTCGGTCGTGGCGGCGCCGACTGGGAGTACACCTGGCGGCCCGGCTCGGACTCGGTACGGCACGAGCGGCGGGTGCTGGTCGCGGTCGACGACCGCCGCTCCTACCTGCTGCGGTGGGCCGTCGCCGACACCGACTGGGCCGCGAACACCGGCCTGCAGAAGCAACTCGTCGAACTGTTCAACTCAAGGAGATGACCATGAGAACGCGATGGATCATGGCGGTGGCGGCACTCGCACTGGCGGTCACACCGGCGCCGGCGTTCGCCGACGAGAGCGTCCACGTGCGGCTGCTGGAACTCAACGGCTCCGGCGCGTCCGGGACCGTGGTGCTGACCGCGCTTCCCGGCGGTGATCTGCGGGTCCGGCTGACCGCCGGCGGGCTGGTACCGGGCGCGGCGCACGTCCAGCACCTGCACGGATCGGCCGACGGGATGGACTTCCACTGCCCGCCGCCGTCGGCCGACCGGGACGCCGACGGCTACATCAGCACCGAGGAAGGGCTGCCCTCGTACGGGGCGATCTTCGTGGCGCTGACCACCCGGGGTGACGTGTCGCGGGCCAGCGGGCTCGCGATCGACCGGATGCCGGTGGCCGACACGTCGGGATCGGTGCGCTACGACCGTACGATCGAGGCCGCCGACCTGCCGCCGGGAACCGTCGAGCACCTGAAGGATCTGCACGTCGTCCAGCACGGCATCGACGCCAACGGCAACGGCGAGTACGACCTCGGCGCCCTCGGTGAGTCGACGCTCGCCAGGTCGGCGGGGGTGAGCGGCGTCCCGCAGGAGGCGACGCACCCGGCAACGTGCGGCATGATCGCCGGTGCGGCGGCCGGATCGGTGCCGGTCGGCGGGGTGGCGACCGGGGACGGCAGCAGCCTGACCTCGGCCTCGCCGTGGCCGACGTTCGGTGCGCTGGCCCTGGTCGCGGCCCTCGGGGCGCTGCTGTTCCGCCGGCGCCGCGCCTTCGTCCTGGACCGGTCCCGGCGATGAACCCCTCGTGGTCCGTGCCCGGCCGGATCGCGGTGACCGTAGCGGTGGCTCTCGCCTGCGCGGCCTGTGGCGGTCCCCGCGCGGCCACCGGGCCTGTCGCTCCCCCAGCCACCGCGCCTGCCGGGCCCTCGGCCACCGCGCCCGGCTCTTCCGCCGCGGCCGCCGCTCCCCCAGCCGCCGGCTCCGCGGACTCGCTGACCCGTGGGGACCTGTTGCCCACCTCGCCGCCGACCCGTCTGGAGATCCCTGCGCTCGACGTCGACGTGCCGGTGGCCGGCCTGGGCCTGCGGGCCGACGGCGCCATGGAGGTACCGGGCGACGCGAAGACGGTCGGCTGGTTCACCGGGGCACCCACACCCGGCGCACTGGGCCCGGCGATCCTGGCCGGTCACGTGGATCTCAAGGGCACCGCCGGCACGTTCGCCCGGTTGTCCGCACTGCGCCCGGGCGATCAGATCCGGGTGGCCCGCCGCGACGGCTCGACGGCCGTCTTCGGGGTCACCGAGGTGGGCCGCTACCCGAAGAACCGCTTCCCGGCCGAGAAGGTGTACGGCCCGATCGACCACGCCGGACTACGGCTCATCACGTGCGGTGGCGACTTCGACCCCCGCAGCGGCCACTACGAGGACAACGTCGTGGTCTTCGCCGGGCCGGCCTGAGCCCTTGCCGCTGCGCGAACTGTTGCCGGCCGTACCCCGGACACCTCATCTGCGGCGGATTCGGTGGCTGCGGTACGGCCGGCGGTCGTGGGCGGAGGCGCCCGGCCGGGGAGCCGGGCGCCTCCGCCTCGGACCACTGGTCAAAGCGGCCGGAGCCTCGCTGATGGAAGCGGCCGAAGCCGCCCTGCTGGAAGCGGCCGGAGCCTCACTGGTAGACGCGGACGTAGTCGACGAGCATCTGGCTGGGGAACGGGGTGGTGGCGTCGATCGGGCCGGGGAAGTCGCCGCCGACGGCCAGGTTGAGGATCAGGTAGAACTTGTGGTCGAAGATCCACGGGCCACGGGTGTTCTCCACGGTCTCCTTGGCGGCGTCGAAGACCTGACGGCCGTCGAGGAAGAAGCGGATGCCCTTGCTGTCCCATTCGGCGGCCCACACGTGGTAGTCCTGGGACAGGTCGACCGTGGCGTACTTCTGGCCGTACCCGCCGGCGCCGTTGTAGGCCGGGGCGTGCAGCGTCGAGTAGGCCTCGCTGGTGTTGCGGCCGAGGACCTCCATGATGTCGATCTCACCGTTGTACGGCCACGGCCGGCCCTGCAGGAAGTCCTCGCCCATCAGCCAGAACGCGGGCCACAGGCCGTTGCCCTTCGGGACCTTGACGCGGGCCTCGATGCGGCCGTACTGGACGCTGAACTTGTTGCCGGTGTTCATCCGGTGCGAGGTGTACTGGCGGCCTTGGTAGTCCTGCCGCCGCGCCTCGATGACGAGTGAGCCGGACCCGTTCATGGACGCGTTCTCGCTGTTGGGGGTGTAGTACTGGACCTCGCCGTTCTGCGGGACGCCCGGGTCGTACGTCCACTTGGTGGTGTCGGGCTTGCTGCCGGACGGGCCGTTGAACTCGTCCGAGAAGACCAGGCGGGTGGCCGGGAACGTCGGGTCGGCGGGCTGCGCGGGCGGAGCGGTGGGGTTGCCGCCGGTGCCGTAGACGCTGAACTCCCAGAGTGAGTAGCCGTAGGCGCTGCTGCGCGCGGTGCCGTACATCCGCACGTAACGGCCGGTACCGGTGGCGTTGATGACGTCCTTGAGGCCGTCACCGGTGGTGGTGCTGTAGATCGCCGTCCAGTTCACGTTGTCGGGCGAGACCTGGATCTGGTAGGCGCGGGCGTACGCCGGGTCCCACTGCAGGACCACCTGGCTGATCTGGGCGGTGGCACCCAGGTCGACGGAGATCCAGCCGGGGTCGACCCAGCCGTTGGTGGAGCTGGTGGCCCAGCGGCTGGCCGGGTCGCTGTCGAACGCCTTGTCGGGGCTGCACGGGTTGCAGTTGACGTCGTTCTGCCAGGTGGAGGCGGCGGCCGGCTTGCCGTAGGAGAGCAGGCGGGTGGTGCCGGCCGGCGGGGTGTCACCGGCGTACACCTGGAACTCCCAGAACGAGTAGCCGTAGGCCTCGAGGGCACGCTGGGTGAGGTTGATCCGCACGTAACGGGCGGTGCCGGAGACGGCGATGCTCTGCTGCCCGCCGGTGCCGGACGTCGTGGCGTACGCCTGGGTGAAGGTGCTGCCGTTGGTGGAGAACTGGATGGTGAAGCCGCGGGCGTAGGCGGCCTCCCAGTTGATCGCGATCCGGCTGACCGCGGTGGGGGCACCGAGGTCGACCTGGAACCACTGGGTGGCGGCGAACGTGCTGGACCAGCGGGTGCCGGTGTTGCCGTCGACGGCCTCGGCCGGGAGGTAGGCACCGGCGGCCTCGGTGGACGAGGCGGTGGCGGCCTTGCCCTGGGAGACGAGGACCTCGGCGGCCGCGGCCGGTGCGGTGGTCACCGCGAGGAAACCGGCCATCAGACCGGCGATGCTCGCGGCCAGGGCGATTCTTCTGGTACGGCCGGAGCGCGGCCGTTTCAGGGCAGGAGTGAGCATGGGACGGGACTCCTCGGGATGTGTCGAAGCTGTTTCCGGGTGGGGAACAACCCGTGAAACCGCTCTCTTGCCCGCCACTGTTGTCTCGTCCTCGAAAAGTGTCAATGGTTCACGGAACCGGTTCCGGCACCGGTTCCGCAAAAACCCAGCTCACGGGTGGGGCGACGAGGAAGTTCCGGAACCTCGCCCCCGCTCGCCGCAGTGCCGCGGGACCCCGTGGGACCGACCCGGAAGCAGCGATCCGGGGAAGCGCTTTCACGCGCCCCTCGAGCGGTGACCGCTGTCAGCCGGCGACCCGCTCGGCGATCTCGGTCGCGATCGCGGCGAGCTCGGCGCGGGTGAAGACCGGTGCCGGGGCGACCGCCGGGCTGCCGTCCCCGCCGAAGTAGTTGACCGCGTTCAGGTGCAGCGCGTACCGGCCGCCCGGAAGTTCGACGTCGACGTCGTAGAAGAGCCACTTCCCGCCGGGCCGGTCGACGAAGCGGACCATCTTCAACCCGGCCGGGGTACGGCTCGTCCGGCAGTCGGCCACCCCGCGCTCGCACTCGTACATGGGCTGGCACGGCTCGCCGGGAGCGCAGTCGATCGGACGCAGAGTGAGGTAGAAGCCACCCTTGCGGCCGTCGCGGGTGATGCCGGACCGCCCCCGGAACGTGTCGTCGTCGACGGTGTACAGCAGGATCGGGCGCCCGTCCGGCGTGCGCGGTTCGCCCGGCACATCCGGCATGTAGATCCACTTCGCGCCCGGGGCGTGCCTCGCGGCCGCCTCCTCGAGGGCGGTGCGGAGCCAGCCGAGGGCCCGTTCCTGGCCGGCTCGGGTGGACGTCTCCAGAGCGAACCCGGTCGGCGACGGGCTCGGGACCGGAGCCGCCGACACGGATGCGGCGACCGGCGGCGGACCCACCGGTGTTCGCTGCGGGCCGTTCACCAGGGCGGCGCCCACCGCGAAAGCGGCCACGACGGCCGTCGCGGCGGAACCGCCGGCCAGGGCCCGGCGGACCCTGCGGCGCCGGCGGGTGCGGCGGATGACGTCGTGCACGTCGAGGGTCGACGGCGGCGCGGCGCCGATGAGCTGGTCAAGTGTCTCCTGGTTCACTGGGGGCTCCCCGTTTCCTGCGTCAGCGCGCGCAACGCCTCCAGCGCCCGCGCCGATTGACTCTTGACGGTTCCGGCGGAGATGCCGAGCAACTCCGCGGTCTCCTCGACCGAGCGGTCGAAGTAGAAGCGCAGGACCACCACGGCCCGCTGCTTACGGCCCAGCCGCGACAGCAGACCGATCAGGTCCGCCCGGTCACCCATCCGGTCGGCCTGCGTCCAGCCGTGATCGGGCAGCCGGTCAGCCGGATGCTCACGCCGCCACGGACGGCGCCGCTCGTCGATCCACGCCCTGGTCAGCACCCGCTGCGCGTACGCATCCGGATTGTCCGCCGTGGAGACCCTCCGCCAGTGCTCGTAGAGCTTGGCCACGACGATCCCGACCAGGTCGTCGGCGGTGTGCCAGTCGTGGCACAGCAGGTATGCCGCCCGCCGCCAGCGTTCCATCCGGACGCGTATGAACGTCAGGAACTCGTCCTCCTCGGACCTCTGCAAGGTCGTCCTCCCCGGTGCGCTTCTCCCGGCACGACGGAGACGACGTCCGCCGGGGTTGCATCCGCACCGGAGATTCTCGTCCGGCGGGGGGCACGCCGGTGGCGCGGCGCCGGTCACCGTTCGCGGGGCCGGCGGGGCAACAGCGCGGGGACGCGGCGCCTGTGCCGGGCGTAACCCGGACGGCGGGCCTCGGAACGGCGGTCCATCATCGGCACGCTGACGAACACGAACAGCAGCACCATGGCGACCGGGCCGGCCACGGTCCACCACCAGTCCGGGGCCGCGGCCAGGGCGAACAGCCACAATCCCCACCAGAACAGGATCTCGCCCAGGTAGTTCGGGTGCCGCGAGTACCGCCACAGACCCACGTCGACGATCCGGCCGCGGTTGGCCGGGTCGCCGGCGAACCGGTGCAGCTGCCGGTCCGCGAGCGCCTCCAGCAGGATGGCACCGCCGGTCACCACGACGGCGGCGATGTCCAGCAGGCCGCCCCACGGCCGGCCGGTCACCGACACCGCCGGCCAGACCGCCAGCAGGCCGGCGAAGACCACGAGCGTCGGCATCATCTGGATACCGGCCAGATTGATCAGCCACCAGGGCACGCCGGGCGGGCGTTCTTCACGCAACTGCACGTACCGCCAGTCCTCGTGGCTCAATCCGCGCCACGACACCGCCCAGTTGGCGGTGAGCCGGATCGCCCAGGTCAGGATCAGCAGCAGCACCGCCCACTGCCGGCCGGTCGCCGCACCGAGGTCACCGCCGGTGCTCCAGAGCACCCACCCGGCCGCGATCACCGGCGGGGCGACGCTCCAGTACGGGTCGTACAGGCTCGCGTTGGCCACCGCCACGCTCGCCGCGAACACCACGAACGTGGCGATCACATCGGCGAGGAAGGCGACCGTCAGGGGGTGCCCGACCCGCATCGCGGCGACCACCGCCGCGGCGGCCAGGAACGCCGCTACGTAGGCCAGTGTCACCAGGGTGAAGCCGGTCGCCCGCGAGGCCGACGCCAGGCTCCCGCCGACCCGGTAGGTGTCGCGGTCCGCCGCCATACGAAGAGGGTAGGCGCGCATCGACCCGCTGCGATGTCTCCGTCCGCTCGGGCCCGGGTGTCGGTAGGCGCACATCCCGAACGAACGGCCGGTGGCCCCTGGATGACAATCATTCAGCCGGCCGCCGCAATGACCGATCGTGTACCCGGGGACGGTGACGGACAGCAGGAGGAGCAGTGCGGGTCGGGACGGCGAGTCGTCCGGTACGGATGTCGCTGGGCATCGCCGTTTTCGCGGCTGTCGTGTTCGCCGTCAACCTGCCCGCCGCCCACGGTCCCGCGGTGCTGTTGTGGCTCGCCCCGTGCGGTTCGGTGGTCGTACCGTCCGTGCTCGCCTGGCGGGCTGCCCGGATGCCCCTGCAGCCGGCACCGACCCGCCGGTTCTGGCGGACCCTGGCGGCGTGCCTGGTGCTGGCCGGGGTGGGCGCCACCTCCCACGGGTACGACACGATCAGTACCGGCACGTCCGGCAGGCACATGTCCATCGCGACCGTCTCGGTGTACGGCGCGACGATGACACTGCTGCTGTGGAGTCTGCTCCGGCTTCCGATGGGGGCCACCCGCCGCGGTGACGTGCTGCGCCTCGCGCTCGACGCCGGCACCGTGCTCATCGCGGGTGCCGCGTTCCTGTGGCACTACACCGCCCGGCCGACGCTGGAGACCACCGGATACCGGCCGGCGACCATGCTGGCCATGGTCGTCACCCTGCTGATCGAGCTGGTGACGGTGTTCGCGTTGATCAAGGTGGCGCTGGCCGGGCAGGCGTACGTCGCCCGGTCGGCGCTGCGCCTTCTCGCGGCCGCCCTGCTCGTCGGGGCCCTGAGCAGCCTGCTGCAGGTTTTCGTGCAGGATCGGCCGCACCTGGACATGGTGCAGCTCACCCTTCCCGCCATCATGGTGTGCGTGACCGCCGCCGCCGAGCGGCAACTACGGGCGGGAACCGGGCGGGCCCCGTCCCAGCAGCCGGCGAAGCGGCAGTTCAGCCGGCTCCCCTACCTGGCCGTCGCGGCGATCGACCTGCTGCTCGTGGTGACCGTCGAGTCGGGCGTCGACGCGACGCCGACGGCTCTGGCGGTGGTGGCGCTGACCGCGCTGGTGATGTGGCGGCAGCTCACCGCCCTCCGCGAGAACAGCGAACTGCTGTCGCGCCTCGACCACAGCGCCACGCACGACACGCTCACCGGCCTGCCGAACCGGGCGTTGTTCAACGAACGGCTCACCACGGCGCTGGCCGACGCCGACCCGGGGCGGGGTGTCGGCGTCGCGCTGATCGACCTGGACGACTTCAAGATCATCAACGACACGCTGGGTCACGCGGCGGGCGACGTACTGCTGGTGGGCGTGGCGCAACGGCTGCGTGCCTGCCTGCGCCCCGGTGACACGGCGGCCCGTCTCGGCGGGGACGAGTTCGTCGTGCTCCTGCGGGACGTCACGCCGGACGAGGCGGAGCAGGTGACACGCCGTGTCATCGACGCACTCGTGGAACCCGTCGTCGCCGAGGATCACCACCTGCTCGTACGCGCCAGCATCGGCGTCGCTGAGGGCAGGTCCGGCGATGACGCCGGCGAGCTGCTGCGGCGCGCCGACATCGCGATGTACGCCGCGAAGCACGGCGGCGGCAGCAAGGTCGAGCGTTACCGCCCGGGGCTGGCGGCCACGGTCGCCGACTCCGCGGAGATGGGTGCGGAGCTGCAGCAGGCGATCGCCGAACGCCGGCTGTTCCTCGAGTACCAGCCGATCGTGTCGCTCATCGACGACCGTACGGTCGGGGTGGAGGCGTTGATCCGCTGGTCGCATCCCACCCGGGGTGTGATCGCGCCGGCCGCGTTCATCCCGGTCGCCGAGCGCACCGGGATGATCGTCGAACTCGGCGGCTGGGTCCTGCAGGAGGCATGCCGCCAGTTCGCCGTCTGGTGTGCGGAGCTCGACAGCCGGGCACCGGCCGGGATCAATGTCAACGTCTCGCCCCGCCAGCTGAGCGATCGGAGCTTCGTGACCCGGGTGGCCGAGGTGCTGGCCGCCACCGGGCTGCCGGGCCATCGGCTCACTCTGGAAATCACCGACAGCTCGGCCGTGGACCTGAGTGCCGTCGCACCACGGGTGCAGGCGCTGCGTGACCTCGGCGTACGCATCGCCCTCGACGACTTCGGCGCCGGCCCGTCGTCGCTGACCGCGCTCCTGGAACTGCCGGTCGACCAGCTCAAGCTCGACCGGGCGTTCCTGGGCCGGGGCGGTACCGGCTTCGCGATGCCGGAAGCCGTCCTCGCTCTGGCCCGCGCCGCCGATCTGGAGATCGTCGCCGAGGGCGTGGAGACGCCGCAGCAGGCCGACGAGCTGAGGGCGTACGGGTACCGGTCGGCGCAGGGATTCCACTTCGCCCGGCCGATGCCGGCGGACCGGTTCGGCCGTCATCTGGCCGGCCCCCCGGTCGACGACGTGGTGGCGGCCGGCACCGGCAGCTGAACGGCGGCCGTCCGGGCGTGCCGGTCATCACCGGCGGGTGCTCTGTTGCTCAACTCGCTGCCGCCGGTGCCGATGGTGCGAGCATGCCGGTAACCCGTATCGATGACCCCGAGGCCGATTACTGGACCCGGCAGCTCCGGCTCGGTGCGCTCATCGCCGGGATCGTCACCGTCCTCGGTGCTGTCCAGGTCACCCTCAACTGGGCGCCGGAGCGCCGGTGGTGGGCCGTACCGATCGCGGTCGCCGCAGTGGCGCAGGCTCTGGCCGTAACGCTGCCCTGGCGCCGCTGGGTGCGCAACCGCCGGACCCGGGCCTGGCTGATCAGCTGGTGGGCGCTGGAGATTCCCGTCCTGCTGGTTTTCGCCAAGGCGGATCCGGCCGGGGTGGTGCTGTATCTCCCGTGCGGGATGATGATCGTCGTGATGGCGGCGGCCCTGTACCCGGCGTCGGTCGTGATCGGCCTGGGCACGGTGACGCTGGCCGGCTACCTGCTTCTGCTCGGCGACGCCGCCGGCACGAGCACGGTCATCGTCGTCGGCATGATGTCGGTCATGGCCAGTGTGGTGACGGTCAGCGCCATCATGGCCCACAACCGCCGCCGGCTCGACAACCGCCGCCGCGCGGCGGAACGGCGCACCGAGGCGCTGCTCCAGAACTCCCCCGAGGTGGTCATCGCCGTCGGCGCGGACGGTGACGTGCGGTACGCCAGCCCATCGACACGGAGTGTGCTGGGCTATCCGCCGGCAGCCGTCAGCGGCGCCACCCTGAGCACACTCGTACACCCGGACGATCTCCTGCGGATGAGCGCCTGGATGAACGCGCTCCGGTGCTCGCCGCCCGCCACCACCTCGGAGGCCGAGGCCCGTCTGCGCCGCAGGGACGGCTCCTGGGCGGTCGTCGACATCATCGGAACGAACTGCCTGGAAGACCCCGACCTGCACGCGCTGGTGATCAGCATGCGCGACATCGGCACGCGCAAGACCCTGGAGGAGCAGCTCAGCCGGCAGGCGTTCACCGACTCCCTCACCGGCCTGCCGAACCGGGCACTGTTCCGGGACCGGCTGCAGCACGCCACCACACGACGTGACGCCGAGGTCACCGTGATCCTCATCGACATGGACGACTTCAAGCACGTCAACGACAATCTCGGGCACGACGCCGGCGACGAGTTGCTCACCACGATCGCCGCACGGCTGCGCGACAACGTACGCACCGGTGACACGCTCGCCCGGCTAGGTGGCGACGAGTTCGCCGTGCTCCTCCAGGAACTCGACGGCCGCGACGCCGCGGACCTGGCCGAGCGCCTGCTGCACGAGCTCCGCCAGCCGATCAGGCTCGCCAGCCGTGACCTGCGCTGTACCGCGAGCATCGGCATCGCCACCGGCGGCGACCTGACGGGCGAGGAACTGCTGCGCAATGCCGACCTGGCCATGTACGCCGCCAAGAAGCAGGGTCGCAACGCGTATGCCCTTTTCGAGCCCGCGATGTACGCCCATGTGCTCAACGAGGCCCAGCAACGGCTGGAGATCGAGCAGGGCCTGGCCGGCGAGCAGTTCGTCGTGCACTACCAGCCCGTGGTGGACCTGCCCACCCAGCAACTGATCGGTGTGGAAGCGCTGGTCCGCTGGCAACACCCGGAGCGCGGGCTGCTCGGTCCCCAGCATTTCATCGACAACGCCGAGGTGAACGGCCTCATCGTGCCGCTCGGCCGGTGGGTACTGCGGGAGGCGTGCCAGCAGCTCGCCCGGTGGCAGCAGCAGAGCGCGGCCGCCGCGGACCTCAAGATCAACGTGAATCTCTCCGCGCGCCAGTTCCAGTACCCCGACCTGGTCGACGACGTACGGGAGGCCATCGAGCAGGCGGGCATCGACGCCCGTTGCCTGACCCTGGAGCTCACCGAATCGATGCTCCTGCAGGACATCGACGCGGCCGTCGAGAAGCTGCGCACCCTGCGCCGGCTCGGCGTGCGCCTGGCCATCGACGATTTCGGCACCGGCTATTCCTCGCTGAACTATCTCAAGCAGCTGCCGGTGGACGTACTCAAGATCGACCGCACCTTCATCACCCGCGTCGCCACCGACGCCGACGACAAGGCCCTCGTGGACGCGGTGATCAGCATGGGACAGGCGCTGCGCCTGCACACGGTCGCCGAGGGCATCGAGACCGACGACCAGTGGGAGACGCTGCACCGGCTCGGATGCGACTACGGGCAGGGATTCCTGTTCGGCCGGCCGGTGGCGCCCTCGTTCATCGACACGCTGCTCAGCGATGCGGCGGAGGAGCCCCAGCCGAGCGCGGCGTGACCCCGCCGGCACGCCTGCGCCCGCGCTGCACCACACGGATCACCTCCCCTCCTCGAGGAAGGCGTCCATACCGATCCGTACCACTCGCGCGAGCCCGGCCCGGTCGGCGGCGACAAAGCGTCCCGGCGACCCGGCCGGCCGTACCAGATGCAGGGCGGTCATCTGCTCCACGCAGCGTTCCGCCCGGATCCGGCGCCGCTGACCCGGGCCGTCGTGAGCTCCGTAGGTACTGGTCAGGAACGTGCCGAGGTCGATCTCACCGCGTTCGAGGAACTCGTACGCCACCCGCCGGCCCACCGAGCGCAGCGCCTCGGGGACGAAGCCGTGCGCGGTCAGATGCCAGGCCAGCCCACCGGGGCAGCGGTAGACCGAGACGACGTCGCCGTGCTCCTGCTCGTCGGCGGCGGCAGCCGCCATGGCTGACAGCTCGTCGCGGTACCGCTTCTTGCCGCAGCGGCAGTTGTAACGCCGGCCGGCCATCCCCGCTCTAGCCGACCAGACGGCGGAGCGCCAGACGAGCCACCGGAAGGTAGAGCAGCACCACGGGCGCCGGGCCCCGTACGACCAGCCCGGTACGCGTCCCGGACGGCGTCGCCTCGACGGTGTGCCGCAGCTCCAGCCGGACGCCGGCGGCCGTGACGGCCCAGGACCAGGCGCGTACCGGGCCGGCCGGGTCGACGTCGAGAACGCGGAAGCCGAGCCGCAGCCCGCCGGGGCCGTGGACGACGCCGCCGGTGCCGGGCCGCAGCGTCCCGGCGGGGTATGTCACCGAGCGGATCTGCGGCGACCACTCCGGCCACCTTCCGGGCCGGAGGTAGCGGTCCCACACCTCGTCGACGGGGCAGGGGCCGCACACCGCCGTGGTTCTGGTCAGCCGCAACCGGTCGAGGATCACGCCGTCAAGTCTGGCAGGCGCCGTCCGCGATCATCCGGCCCCGCGCCGCGTCTACCCGGATCGACACTCGTCCTTCGCGATCATCTGGCCCCGCGCCGCCGGGTCTGCGAGGATCGACAGCCGTGAGAAGGATCGGGGTACTGCTCGCGCTCGTGATGACGGTGGTCCTGCTCCCGGCCGCGCCGGCCACCGCCGCGCTGCCGGACGAGCTCGCCCATGTCGGCAAGGCCCGCCAGGTGATCGTGGTGAGCGGCCGGAGCTGGACGTCCACCCATGCGACCCTGCGCGCCTTCCAGCGCGGCGCGGACGGCCGATGGCGGCAGACCTTCGCCACCATGAAGGCCCGCACCGGGTACGGCGGCTGGAAGTGGGCCTCGAGCCGCCGCCAGGACACGGGGCAGACACCGGCCGGGACGTTCACCCTCACCCAGGCCTTCGGGGTCCGGCCGGATCCGGGAACCCGGCTGCCGTACCGCAAGGTCGACGCGGACGACTACTGGGCGGGCGACAACCGGGACGCCGCCACGTACAACCTCTTCCAGCCGTCCGCGTCACCGAAGCGCACGTGGCGCATCTCGCAGGCCGAGCGCCTCGCCGCCTACCCGAAGCAGTACGCCCACGCCGTGGTGATCAACTTCAACAAGCCCTCGGGAGTACGGTGGGACGCCGCGCGGCGCCAGTACGTCGCGACCACGAGGGCCGACACCCGCCGCGGCTCCGCGATCTTCCTGCACGCCAGCGGCAGCGGCTCGACGGCCGGGTGCGTATCGGTCAGCCGGGCCGACATGATCCGCCTGCTCACCTGGCTCGACCCCGCCAAGAAGCCACGCATCGTGATGGCGCCCTCCTCCGCCATCAGGAAGGCCTGACTTCTCAGCACACACCGCGGCGGGTCCGCGGTCACCAGATCGGCGCGAGGAGTCCGAGGTGACCGTCGAAACGGCGGTACAGGACCCGGCCGCGCCGCGTGCGGGGGTCGGTGAAGAACAGGTACGGGCGCTCCGGCGCGATGTTGAGCAGTCCGACCGCCCGGGTGATCGGCATCGGCACGGCCGGCCAGCGCTGGATCGAGATCGGCACGGTGAAGTTGCGGGGCGCGGGCACCGTGGCCGAGAAGTGCAGCCGGTAGCCGGTGGGGCCGCCGCGGTGTATCAGCGCGTCCACTCCGGTGCTGTCGTCGACGAACAAATGGAACGGGTAGTCGCGCAGGTCCATGGCGAAGGCCGCCGAGTCGGGGCTCTGCACGGCGAGGTGACAGTCCTTCATCCGTACGATCCGGCCCTGCTCCGTCGGTGGCCCGACCGGTCCGACCGGGTTCTGCGGGTACGGCGAGGTCCAGTCCGCCGCGGTGAATCCGACGTCGCCGGTGCGTTCGGCGGTGAGGTGCCGGTCGAGGCGCTGCAGCCGGTGCAGAAGGGCTTCGCCGGCCTGGTCGACCGCTTCGACGAGGGTGGGTGCCGCCGCCTGGACCCGGATCATCCGTGCCCGGACCGTCACGTTGACCTGGGCGACCACGACCGGCGGGCAGGCTTCGAGTCCGCCGTGCCGGCTCAGGCGCAACCGGAGCCGGTCGGCGGGGTGCTCGACCGTGCTGAGGGCTCCACCGATGACCAGCCGGGTGTGCGCCGCCTCGGCTTCGGTGATCGGGCCGAGCACGGCGGGGCGTTCGCGTGTCACGTCACGGGTGTCCGGCATGAGCCCTCGTCCTCCGGATGAATGCGGGGTGGCCGGGCGGTCACGCCTCGTGACCAACCGTTCGGAGCCTATGGACGGTTCGCCCTGCCGGGGAACAGCCGATCGGCCCTACTCTTCCGGGTGACACCGTGCGCCGGGCGGCTATCCGGTGGACGCGAGCTGAGTGAAGGCGGCGGTCTGCGCGGCCGCTGGCAGGGGTTTGCCGTACAGCCAGCCCTGCCCGAAGTCGCAGCCGTTGGATCTGAGCCAGTCCCGCTGGGTGGCGGTCTCCACTCCTTCGGCGACCACCCGATTCCCCAGGGCGTGTGACATGGCCAGGACCGCCCGGACGATCGACTCGTTCGGCCCGCCCTCGCCGACCCCGGCTACGAACGCCCGGTCGATCTTGACGATGGCCACCGGCAGACGCTGGAGATAGCTCAGCGACGAGTAACCGGTACCGAAGTCGTCGAGGCACAGTGTGACGCCGAGGCTCTCCAGGTCGTGCAGGGTCCGCAGGCAGGTTTCCGGATCCTCCATGAAGCCGGACTCGGTGACCTCCAGCCACAGTCCCTCGGGCGGCAACCCGGTCCGCGTCAGGACCTCGCCGACACACTCGGCAAGACCGGGTTCCCTGAGCTGTCGTACGGCCAAGTTGACCGACACATGCAACGGACCCCGTCCCGGATTCGCGGCCCGCCAGGCCTGCGCCTGGGCGGCGGCCTCCTCGAGCAGCCACGCCCCGGCCGTGACGATCATGTCGGTGTCCTCGGCGACCGGGATGAACTCGACGGGTGACACCGCGCCCAGTTCGGGATGGGTCCAGCGCATCAGGGCCTCGAACCCGTCGACCCGTTCGGTCGCCAGGTGCACGAGCGGCTGATAGTGCACGGCGAGCTGGCCCTGATCGAGAGCGCCGCGGAAGGCCCGTTCGATGGTGAACCGCCGCTGCAGCTGTTCGCGCAGCCGGGGGTCGAAGACGGTGCAGCCGTTACGGCCGGAAGCCTTGGCGCGGTACATCGCGGTGTCGGCGTCGCGCAGCAGTTCGACCGCGGTACTGCCGTCGTCGGCGTGGGCGATGCCGATCGAGGCGGTGATGTCGACCGCGCCGACCGTCAGCGGGAGCGGTTCGGCGAGCACCGCACGCAGCCGCTCGGCGAGTTGCTCGGCCACCGGCTCGTCGGCGGGGGCGGTCAGCGCCACGGCGAACTCGTCGCCGCCGACCCGGCAGACCAGGTCGTCGGTGCGGGTCGCCGTGGTGATCCGGGCAGCGACGGCCCGCAGCAGCTCGTCGCCGGTCTCGTGACCCCAGTGATCGTTGATCAGCTTGAACCGGTCCAGGTCGAGCAGCAGCACGCTGACCCGGGATTGTTCGTCGGCACGGGCCGCCCAGCGGGTGACGGTGGCGGCCAGTTTCTCCCGGTTCGGCAGCCGGGTCAGGGAGTCGTGCTGGGCACGCCAGCGGGCCTCCTGCTCGGCGCGGGCGCGGGAGTTGTTGGCCCGGACCACGCGCGCGACCACGAGGCCGATCAGTGTCAGGGCGAGCGTGGCCCGTACCAGAGAAAAGGTCCGGCCCGCCGGAGGGGCAGCCACACTGAGAATCGTCGGGACACACAGCGTGGCACTGATCATGGCGGTACGGCCCTTGTGCAGCAGCCGGGACCGGCCCTGCACCGGCTGGCCGAGGACGATGACGGTCGGGTGCAGCACGCAGGCGGCGATGCCGATGTAGGCGATCAGCATGGCGCCGCCAACGGCGTGCAACGGGAGGCTGCCGGGGCTGGGCGCGAACCAGCCTCGGGTGGCCAGCAGCGTGTTGGCGCCGAGCAACGCGACGCCGCTGGTCACGAAGAACCACAGCGCCGGCTCGCCGGTCCGGCCCAGCAGCAGCATCGGCATCGCGAACGCGAACAGCAGCGCCGCGATCAGCGGCATCAACGCGGCGAGCAGGCTCTGCCAGCGCGGATCGGGACCGACGATCCACGGCTCGATCCACAGCGACCACACCAGCAGCGCCGATCCGACGAAGATCAGCACGGTGTCCACGCGGGCCGGGTCGTCGTCGGTCGCCCGGCTGCGCCGCAACAGGTCCAGAACCCCCGCCCCGATCAGCAGATAACTGGGCAGCATCACCACGGTCGGGAGCATGGCGAGCGGGGTGTGGGTGAGCGGTTCGACCAGGCGGAGCAGAAGACGGGTGGACTCCCCCACCAACGACACGACCAGCGCGGCCAGGATCAGCAGCCACGGCCGCCGGTGCCCGCGGGGAAGGTTGCCGCGGATGCCGACTACCGCCGCGACCACCGCGACAAGGACTCCCGCGACGTACGCCGCCGTCGCGATCGTCGCCTCGGCGGCAGCCACGAACACCGCGACGGGCACGCCGGCACCCAGGAGAACCCAGGACGAGACGGCCCGCCGCCGGGCGACCTCATCGCTCACATCCCCCGTATCGGCGCATCCGGCGCGGAACTGAGCGAGCCGGTGAACGCGGTCGCTAGCTCGGCGACCGACGGCCCGGCGGTGGTCACCGCGTTGTGGGCGGCCCGGGGAACGGTCGCGGCCCGGCCGTCCGGGGCCAGGGCGGCGGCCTGGGCCACCCATCGCGGCGGCGCGATCCGGTCGTGCTCGCCTCGCAGGACGAGCACGGGGACGGTGACCAGCGGCAGTCGCCGGGCCATCGGGTGCCGGGTGCTGTGCCGCAGCGTCCGCACCACCCGCAGCGGACCGGCGTCGCGGACGTCGCGGGAAATGATGCGGGCCTGGCGCGGATCCTCGCCGGCCAGGTCGCGCAGCCAGCGGAACGCCTGCCCGGCGGAGCTCGGCGCGGCCGGGTCGACCGTCGGGCCCACCAGTACCAGCGCCGACACCAGGTCGGGCCGGCGGACGGCGAGCTCGACAGCGACCTGGCAGCCGAACGAGTTCCCCAGCACGGCCGCGCCGGTCAGACCGGTGGCGTCCATCCAGGCCGCCACGACGGTGGCATGTTCTCGCACGTCCCAGGCCCCGCGCGGGCGCTCGGACAGGCCGAAACCGGGCAGGTCCGGCACATGGACGCCGCCCGGCAGTGCCATGGCGGTCGGCATGAGATACCGGTGGGACACGGCGAGACCGTGCAGCAGCACCCACGCGTCCCCGCCGGGCCTGGAGCGTACGTGCAGCCGCAGGCCTCCGACGATCGGGTGACGGCTGGTGAACCCGTCGGCCGGGCCGGGCGCCGCCATGGCCACCCGGAACTCTGCCGGACTCATGCGGGCGATGTCGCGGATCTGCATCACCTGCCAGTACCCGCAGGACGCTGCTTCGACCGTCATGGTTGGAAGACCGCATCTTTCGGGTACGGCGTGGCCGTGGCAACAGAGCAGAGCACCGAGAACGGCGGCCCGTCGGCCGAGGACCGCGCCCGCCTCGACAAGGAGGACCGGGAGGGGCGTGAGCTCGTCCGCGAGCCGGACGTCAACCAGGAGACCAACCGGTCGGCGACCCGGCTGGAACTCTTCTTCGATCTGGCGTTCGTGCTGTTCGTGGCCGGATGCGCGGACGTTCTGATCAAGGACGAGACGTTCACCGGCGGGGTACGGTTCGCCGCCGTGCTCGCGGTCGGCTGGTGGGCGTGGGCGAGCGTCACGCTGTACGCGAACCGGTTCGACACCGACGACGCGATCTTCCGGCTGCTCACCCTGATCGGGATGGGCGGCGTGATCGTGATGGCCGCGTCCGCCGACCAGGTCACCGGTGCGGCCGGGAAGTGGTTCGTGCTCGGCTACGTGACGCTGCGCCTCGTACTGATCGCCGGCTATCTTCGGGTCTGGCGGGATCTGCCGGAGACCCGGCGGGGCATCCGGCCGTACCTGATCGGGCACGCCGCCGGGGCCGCGTTCTGGCTTGTGTCACTCATGGTCGCGGCGCCCGGCCGGTACGTGCTGTGGGGTGTCGGTGTGCTGGTGGACCTGCTCGGGCCGACCATGGCGGCCCGGGTGCGGGACGCCCCGCCGCTGCACATGGAGCACCTGCCGGAACGGTTCGGGCTGTTCGTCATCCTGGTGCTCGGCGAGTCGGTCGCGGCGACCGTGCACGGCTTGCACGACGGCAAGTGGGCGGCCGGGGTGGTGGCCACCGGGGCGGCGGCGTTCCTGCTGGCCGCGGCACTGTGGTGGTCCTACTTCGACCTGTCCGGCGGTGCCGCGAAACGGCGACTGGTCCAGGAGGGCGGCGAGCGGACCCGGCAGGGGGTCCACGACTTTTATGTGTACGCCCACCTGCCGGTCGCCATCAGCCTGGCCGCGGTGGCGGTCGGCCTGGAGCACGCCATCGCCCACGGCGCGGACGGTCATCTCGGCGGCGGCGCACGGGCGATCCTGGGCGCGGGCGTGGCCGGCTATCTGCTCAGCGCCGGCCTCATCCAGGCCGTGCTGTCCCAGCGGTACCGGCCGGCCCTGATCTGGCCGGGCCTCGGCGTCCCGGCCGTCGTCGTGATCGCGACCCTCGATGTCGCCCCACCAATGCTGGTCGGACTCTGCGCCGCCGTCGTGATCCTCGGCGTCGCCGTCGGCGTCCGCCAGCACCGGCGCGGCGAGATCAAGGTCGCCAAGGTGTGACGGTCACAGCTCCCGGTAGTAGGTGACCAGCGGGAACGGGGTGCAGCCGAGGCTTTCGTACAGTCCGCGGGCCGGGGCGTGGAAGTCGTCACCGCCGGTCCCGATCGTGACCACCTCGGCGCCGGCCCGCCTCAGTTCGGCGAAGGCATGCTCGCACAGTGCCGTGGCCAGCCCCGACCCGCGATGGGCCGCCGCGACCGCGACGTGGGTGAGCTCGCCGTTGCGCTGGGGCTTGGAGACGGTCCACGCCACGAAGCCGGCGATCTCGCCCCCGGCCTCGGCCACCACGATCTGGCGGCCGTCGCCGGGGGCGTGCAGGCCGGGAATCGTCCGGGCGTAGTTCTGACGCCAGCCGGCGTCCTGATTGATGAAGATCGTCTCGCCGACGGCGGGGCGGAAGGACTGTTCGTGGAAGGGTCCGAAGACGTCGACGGCCAGGTCGATGACGGCGGTCACGTCGGCTTCGGAGAACGAGCGGATGAGCATGCGTCTGCCTCTCGGGGAGTTGATACCAGCAACGTGGGCATCAACCGGCCGCGACGCGACGAACGGTGTCGCGACCGGTCAGACGAGACGGGTGCGATCAGCGGCGAAAATACTCATGCGCGGCACTTTACCGGACGGGCATCGACGCCGGCGCGGGTGATACCGGCTCTTCGGCGCCGGGGTACGCCGGCGCCGCGGTCCTCGCCGCCGGCACCGCGTCGGCGGTGAGTGGGGCGTCTATGGTGGCGGGATGTCCGGTCGGTGGGCCCCGCAGCTGGCCATCCTGTGGGATCTGATCATCGCGACGGTGGTGGCGACCGTCGCCGTGCAGTACCGCGCCCTGTCCTGGTGGGACGTCGCGATCGGCGTGGCCATGGCCGCCGCCCTGATCGCCCGGCGTCACGCCCCGGTCCGGGTCTTCGCGGCGGTCGCCGTCCTCGGTGCGGTGCAGGTGGCGTTCGCGTCGGCGATTCCGGCGGCGTACGACGTCGCACTGCTCGTGGCCATGCTGGCAGTGGTGACGCACTCCCCCGACCAGACGGCGGTGTACCTGTCCGGACTGGTGGTGGCGGCCGGCGTGATCGTCGTCGCGGTCGTCCGGATCGACACCGACTGGCCGGGGTCGATACTCGACTACCCGTACCTGGCCGAGCAGGCCATCGTCCTGGCCGGCAGTAGCGCGCTGTGGCTGATCGGCTACGTGCTGCGGACGAACCGGGAACGTGGCCTGGTGCTGGCCGAGCGGGCCGCCACCGCGGAACGGGAACGCGACCACCTGGCCCGGCTGGCGGCCGCCGACGAGCGGGCGTTCATCGCCCGCGAGCTGCACGACGTGGTGGCGCACAGCCTCGCCGTGATGATCGCGCAGGCCGACGGGGCCCGCTACGTGCTCGACACCGACACCGAACGGGCCCGCCAGGCGATGGGTACGGTCGCCGGCACCGGCCGGGAGGCGCTCGACGACATGCACCGGATCGTGGCGGTGCTGCGTGGCGCGGGCGAGGCGGAGGACGCCGAGGACCGCCGCCGCCGGGGTCTCGGGCAGCTCGGCACGGTGGTGGAGCGAGCCCGGGCGGCCGGCCTCGACGCCGAGTCCCGGATCGAGGGCGACACCACGCGGCTCTCGCCGGCCGAGGAGCTGACCGTCTTCCGGATCGCGCAGGAGTCGCTGACGAACGTGCTGCGGCACGCGGGCCCGGGCACCCGGGTCGCGGTGACGCTGCTCGTGGAACCCGGCCGCGCGGTGCTGGAGGTCCGCGACGACGGCAGGGGCGGGATCGCGCCCACCGTGGGCGGCGGCAACGGCCTGCTCGGCATGCGGGAACGGGTGGCCGTGCACGGCGGCGAACTGTCCGCCGGACCCGGCGCGGACGGCGGCTGGGTGGTCCGTGCCATGATCCCGGTCAGGGAGGACGCATGAGCATCAGGGTCGTGCTCGTCGACGATCAGGCGCTGGTACGGGCCGGGTTCGGGATGGTGCTGTCCGCGCAGGCCGACATGGAGGTTGCCGGTGAGGCCGGGGACGGCGCCGAGGCGCTCGCGCTGCTGGCCCGTACACCGGCGGACGTGGTGGTGATGGACATCCGGATGCCGGTGATGGACGGGGTGGAGGCGACCCGCCGGATCTGTGCCGGGCCGGACGGCCCGCGGGTGCTGGTGCTGACGACCTTCGACACCGACGAGGACGCGTTCGCGGCCCTGCAGGCCGGGGCGAGCGGGTTCCTGCTGAAGAACGCGCCACCCGAGCAGCTGCTCGACGCGATCCGGGTGGTGGCGGCCGGCGAGTCGGTCGTGGCGCCGCGGATCACCCGGGCGCTGCTGGACCGGTTCTCCGGGCAGCTGACCCTGCCGGGGCACGCCGACGAACGGCTGGCTCTGCTGACCGACCGGGAGCGCGAGGTGCTGGAGCTGGTCGCGGCCGGGTTGTCGAACACCGAGATCGCCGGCCGGCTGTTCGTCGCCGAGGGCACGGTGAAGACTCATTTCGGTCGCATCCTGGCTAAACTGGAACTGCGTGACCGGGTGCAGGCCGTGGTGTTCGCCTACGAGATCGGCCTGGTCAAACCGGGCGTGTAAGACCTGGGTCGTACATCGGGCCGCCGTTGAATCAGATCTGGCGTCAATGCGCCGGAGCCGCCGTACGCCGAAGAATCGTCACCGTGAACAGCAGACACATCACCTTCGGGCTCCTGACCGCGATCATCCTGGCCGGTGTCGCCTTCGGGGTGAACTACCTGTGGGACAAGCGGTTCGGCCCGACCGCCGCGTCGGCCGCCGACTGCCGGCTCGCTCAGGAGCTGATCGACAAGGCGCAGAATCCCCCCACCGACCCGGTCGAGGCCGAGAAGTGGGAGCAGCAGATCCGGCAGGTCCGCTACACCCGGTTTGAGAACGACGGCATCAGCACCCAGGTGGGCAGCTACGTCCACTGGAACCGCGTCAAGGCGACCGGCGCTCCCGAACGGCCGGACCCCGGCACTCTCGACGAGATCACCGAGCTGGCCATCGGTCACTGCGAGGACAGCGGCGTCGACCTGCGCATCCCGAAGCTGGTCCTGTGATGACCGCTGTCACCGCCACCGAACTGGTCAAGGTCTACGGGACCGGCGACCGCGCGGTCCGGGCCCTGGACGGGGTGTCGGCCACCTTCACCCGCGGCCGGTTCACCGCCATCATGGGGCCGTCCGGGTCCGGCAAGTCGACCTTCATGCACTGCCTCGCCGGGCTGGACACCGTCACCAGCGGCCGGATCACGGTCGGCGACACCGAGCTGACCGGCCTGTCCGACCGGGCCCTGACCGCGGTGCGCCGCGACCGGATCGGGTTCGTCTTCCAGGCGTTCAACCTGCTGCCGCAGCTCACCGCCCGGCAGAACATCACCCTGCCGGCCGAACTGGCCGGCCGGGCCGTGGACGCCGACCTGTTCGAGCACGTCGTCGGGGTGCTCGGTATCGGCGACCGGCTCGGGCACCGCCCGTCCGAACTCTCCGGCGGCCAGCAGCAGCGGGTCGCCCTGGCCCGGGCCCTGAGCACCCGCCCCGATGTGATCTTCGCCGACGAGCCGACCGGCAACCTCGACTCGAGGTCGGGCGCCGAGGTGCTCGGCTTCCTGCGCGACTCGGTGCACCGGCTCGGCCAGACCGTCGTCATGGTCACCCACGATCCCAGCGCCGCCGGGTACGCCGACCGTGTGCTCGTGCTCGCCGACGGCCGCATCGTCCAGGACACCGACAAGTGAACGCGAGCGTGCTGCGCACCCAGCTCAGCGGGGTGCTGCGCCGGCCCGGCCGGTTGCTGCTGACCGGACTGTCGGTGCTGGTCGCGGCATTCGTGGTGGCCGGGACCGTGCTGGCGTACTCGATCGTCACCCGGACCACGCTGGACACGTTCAGCGCGACACCGGAACAGGCCGATCTTGTGGTGTACGCGGGCGGCGGCGAGCCGCTGAGCCCGCAGCAGGTCGCCGAGATCCGCCGCACCGCCGGCGTACGCGAGTCGACCGGCCGGGTGACCGCCTCGTTCACGGTCGGCGGCGCCGGGACCGGCAACGACCTGGAACTTCTCGCCGACCCGGGCACCGGCCCGCTGTCGCGGATCCGCCTGGTGTCCGGCACCTACCCGGGCTCGGGCCGGCAGATCGCGATGGACCGGCGGGCCGCGGCCCGGCTCGGCACGACCGTGGGCGGCACACTGCGGCTGCACCCGGGCGGCCCCGACGGGAAGCCGGTGACGGTGACCGTGACAGGGGTGGTCGACGGGCCGCGGGACAGCGCCGAACGGGCCTGGGCGCCGGAGGCGACGGTAGCCGCGCTCAGCGGGGAGGCCGGGTTCGCCCGGGTGGAGGTGATCGCCGCGGACGGCGCCGACGTCACGGCGATGATGGACGGGTTGTCCGAACGGCTGCTCCGCGATCCGCAGGCCTACGTCAGCATCACGACGGGCGAGGCCATGCGGGTACGGGAGGCACGCGACGCCGTGCGCCAGTTCGACCAGATCTTCGCCCTGGTGGCGATGTTCGTGGCGATCGCCGTGGTGGCCGCCGCCCTGGTCGCCACCTCCACGTTCCGGATCGTGTTCGCCCAGCGTCTGCGGCAGCTGGCCCTGCTGCGGGCGATCGGCGCCCAGCGGGGCCAGCTGGTGGTGGCACTGGCCGTCGAGGGGGCGGTGACCGGCCTGGTCACCGGCACGGCGGGGGTGGTGCTCGCCGGGTTCGCGGGCCTGTCCGCGCCGGCGATCGCGGGCGCGTTCGGCCGTACGCTGACCGGTCCTAATCTTTCAGTCTTCTCGGCCGTCGCGGTGGTGGCAGGTGCGACGCTGCTGACCGCCGGCGCCGTGCTCGCCCCCGCGTTCGCCGCGGCCGGGGTCTCCCCGTTGCAGGCGCTGCGGTCGGCGAGCACGCTGTCCGCCGAACGCGGGATCGCCACACCCCGCCTCGTGGGAGGCCTGCTGCTGGTGGTGGCGACCGGCGGCATGGGCTGGCTGACCGCCCGTTCGATGGGCTCCTCGGAGGCGCTGCTCTACCTCGTCGGGGTGGGTGCGCTGGCCTTCGGCGCGCTGATCGTGCTCGGGCCGCTGCTGATCCGCCCGGTCCTGGCGGTGGCCGGATGGCCGCTGCGGAGGCTCGGCGCGACCGGCCGGCTCGCGGTCAGCGGGATCGGCGGCACGCCACGACGCGCCGCCGCGGTGTCGGTGGTGGTCGCGCTGGGCGTGACGATGCTGGCCGGCACAGTCGTCGGGATCAGCAGCCTCCAGCTGTGGACGGACCGGACGATGGCCGCCCGTACCCCGGCCGACCTGGCCATGATCGCCGAATCACCGTCCGGATTCGATCAGGCGGTGGCGGGTGTGCGGGCCGACCCGCGGTTCCGGGACGTCACACCGTTCCGGATGGCCGACTTCAGCTCCGCCGCCGGCGGGTTCACGCACGGCGCCATCGCGATCGACCTGACGGCGATGCCGACGATGCGCACCCTGGAGGTGGCCGGCGGAGACGTCTCCGCCCTCGGTCCCGGCAAGGTGATCCTGTCGTCGGTCGCCGCCGAGGACTTCGACGCCGGGGTCGGTGACGTGGTGACGCTGGGGACGGTCCGGGCCGAGGTGGTGGCGGTGCTGACCGGGGACGGCCCACTGCGTACCGGCGCGGTACTGACCGACGGTGATCTGGCGGCGCTCGGCCACGCGACGGCCGGTGTGCTGGCCGACATCGGCACCGGGACCCGCGACGAGGCCGTGGCCGCGTTCCGGCGGATCGGCGCCCCCGCCGGTGCCGAGGTGGCGGTTCTCGCCGACGAACGCGACAAGGCCGACGGCGAGATCTCGTCACTGTTCGCGGCGGCACTCGGGCTGCTCGGGCTGACCGTGCTGATCGCCGTGGTCGGGGTGGGCACCACGACCGGCCTGTCGGTGCTGGAACGGACCCGGGAGTTCGGGCTGGCCCGCGCCCTGGGCCTGACCAGGGCGCGGCTGCGGGTGATGGTCGGCATGGAGGCCGGCCTGTACGGCCTGATCGGCGCGGTCCTCGGCATCGCGCTGGGCGTGCCGATGGCCTGGCTCACGCTGGAGTCGCTGCGCCTGGACCTGCCACTGACCTTCCCGGCCGGCCGGCTCGCGGCGATCGTGGTGGCGATCGCCGCGATCACCGTCCTGACCGGCCTGCTCCCGGCCCGCCGGGCGGCCCGGGTGAGCCCGGTCGCGGCGCTGGCCGTCGACTGACAGCCCGGCGGTCCCCGGAGCGTTGTCCCATCGGCGTGCCATGCGGGCCCCATCGCGGCGCTGATCCGGTAAGACGGTAGCGGGGAATGCCATTTCGAGAACGGGAGCACCGGATGCACGAGACCAGCGGCACGGAACCGTTGTCGGTCCTCTCCCTGTTCCGCGACGCGGCCGGGAGCGTCCCCGCGTACGCGAGCTTTCTGCGGGAGCACGGCGTGGATCCGTCGGCGGTCGGTGATCCGTCGTGGATCCCGTTGATGACCAAGAGCAACTACCACCAGCGGTACGGGCTGGCGGAGCGCTGCCGTGGCGGGCGCCTCGACGCGGCCGCCATGGTCGCGGTGTCGTCCGGGTCGTCGGGCCGGCCGACGGTGTGGCCGCGGACGGTCGAGGACGAGCGGCCGGTCACGGCACGGTTCGAGCAGGTGTTCCGGGACGGGTTCCGGGCCGATCAGCGCAGCACTCTCGCGGTGGTCTGTTTCGCGCTCGGCAACTGGGTCGGTGGCATGTACACCGTCGCGGCCTGCCGGCAGCTGGCCGCCGGCGGGTATCGGATCACGGTGGCCGCGCCCGGCAACGACGTCGACGAGATCCTCCGGGTGATCGGGGAGCTCGGGCCACTGTTCGAGCAGACCGTGCTGCTGGGCTATCCGCCGTTCGTCAAGAACGTCGTCGACGCCGGGGTGGCCCGCGGTGTGGACTGGCCGTCGCTGCGGGTGAAACTGGTGCTGGCCGGTGAGGTGTTCAGCGAACAGTGGCGTGATCTGATGGCCGCGCGCGCCGGGATCACCGACCCGGAGTCAGGGGTCGCCTCGCTCTACGGCACGGCGGACGCGGGGGTGCTCGGCAACGAGACGCCGTTGAGCGTACGCATCCGCCGTTTTCTCGCGGGGCGCCCGGACCTGGCATCGGGGCTGTTCGGTGACTCGCGACTGCCGACCCTGGTGCAGTACGACCCGGCGGCGCGCCTGTTCGAGACGGCCGGGGACGGGACGCTCGTGTTCAGTGCCGGCGGGACGGTGCCGCTGGTGCGCTATCACATCGCCGACGAGGGCGGGCTCTTCTCGTACGCGGAGATGGTCTCGTTCTGCCGCGAGCACGGTTTCGAGCCGGGCGACGGACCGGAGCTGCCGTTCGTCCACTTCTTCGGGCGTTCGCTGTTCACCGTCTCGTTCTTCGGCGCCAACGTGTACCCGGAGAACGTCACCGTCGGGCTGGAGCAACCTGCGGTGAGCGGCTGGACGACGGGGCGGTTCGTGCTGAGCACGGTCGAGGACGCCGACCGGGACCGCTGGCTGTCGGTGGTGGTGGAGCTGGCGCCGGGCGCTGTGGCCACACCGGAGCGGGAGCGGCTCGCCGCCGAGTCGATCCGCGCCGAACTGTTGCGGCTCAACAGCGAGTTCGCCCACTACGTGCCCGCCGGGCATCAGCTGCCCCGGGTGGAGCTCCGGGCCGCCGACGACCCGGAGTACTTCCCGAAGGGCGTGAAGCACCGGTACACCCGGCGCCCCGCCGGCTAGCTGTTGCGGGGACGGCGCGCCACCACGAGCAGATGGGTGGTCGGCCAGTCCAGTGGGGTGCCGTCGAGTTCGGTCAGCGACGCGACCGGGGCGATCCGGTTGTCGATGACCCAGCCGTTGCGGATCGGTGCCGAGGCGGCGTCGAGCTCGAAACCGGCCTCGGCCAGCAGATCCGACCATTCGGCGAAGGACAGGCCGCAGAACTGTTCCTTGGTCTCGGACAGCCAGTTGTCGACGTAGTCCTTGCGGGTCAGGAAGTCCATGGCGGCGCCCAGTTCCAGGCGCACGGTGCCGTCGCCGGCGGCGGGCTCGAAGGTGAACGGGAACGCGAAGTCGGCCGCGAACTGGTCCAGCCGGGCCCGCGTCGACAGGCCCGCGACGTACCGGTTGACCTCGCCGGAGGTGAGTCCGGCCAGGTCATGCCGCGGGTGCTCCGGGTTGTCGCCGTCGTCGGTGGCCAGCGTCAGCAGCACCTCGCGGCGGCGGTCGTCGGGCCCGCAGACGTCGCTGTTGATCCAGACGCCGCCGGGCACGGTGTGGTCGAAGATGCGGCGGGCGAACTGGAGCAGCGACTCGCGCTGCCGGCCGTACGACCAGATTTCGTGGGTCAGCGCGAACGTCAGCGTGGTGTCCACCGACCGGTCCGTGAAGATCGCGCCACCGAGGACGTTGCGCTGGTAGAAGTACACGTTGGCGTTACGGAAGACGCCCTGGGCCTTCTTGTGCACGCACTCGGTGTAGAGGTGCCGGGCGACCTCGACGCCGATCAGGTCGCTCTCGTGCAGGCCCGGCTCACGGTCGGCCAGTTCCAGCAGCGACCCGGCGCCGCACCCGATGTCGACGATCCGGCCGGGGCGCACGTACTGCCGCACGGCCGACCACTTGCGTTCGGCAGCGTCGGCGAACGCCTCCACGTACGTCCGGTAGTCGCGGGTGGCGGTGAGGCCGCCCTCGTCGCCGACCAGCGGGTCCTCGACGACGGTCCGGACCGTCTCGGCCAGCCGGTACCGTTCGAAGACGTCGATGGTCGCCGGATGGGCGAGTTTGCGCCAGGAGTCGTCGCCGGCGGCCAGCCGCAGCAGCACGTCCCACGGCCGCTCCGGGGTCGTACGCAACTCGGGGTCGGCCTCGACCTGCGCGATCGGGAAGCCGATCCGCTCGTAGAGTTTCGCCACCTCCGGCGTGGAACAGGCGACCACGGTGTCGTCCGGGGTCAGGTCGATGCCGGTGGCCACCGCGATGCTCTTGAGCGTGACGTCGGCGAACGCGTCGGTCGGTGCGGTGTCGAAGATCGGCACGACAAGCGAACGCAGACCGCTGAGCAGGCTGAACCGCTCGATCGCGGCCTCCCGCCGGTGGTACGGGACCGGGTTGCGCCGGGTGTTGTCGTGGTTGGCCGACGTCACCGCCCACACGATCGTGGCCGAACTGTCCGCGGCGAGCCGGTGCAGATAGTCGGCCTGAAAGCGGGTCAGCAGGTGATGACGGCCGGGAAACAGCACGTAACGCGGCTGCTGGTCGATGACTCTTCCCCCCATGGCGTACCGGTCCGGACGGCGATCATGGAGCATACCGCGCGCCCGGACCGGGGTTCCGCCGTCAGTCGTCGACGCGGAAGCCGAGCTTCACGAGGACCTGGTAGTGGGCCACCTCCCCGTCGACCACCTGGCCACGGATCTCCTTCGCCTCGAACCACTCGATGTTGCGTACCGTCTCCGCCGCCTTCTTGACCGCGGTACGGATGGCGTCGTCGACGCTTGTCGGACTGCTGCCGACCACCTCGGTGAGCCGATACACGTGGTGTGTCACGACGAACTCCCTTCTCCCTGCCGTCTGGCTGTTGCGCACCGCTGTCTCAGCGTCGCTGAGACAGCGGTGCGCGACAGCCGGGAGTACCCAGTGTCACCCGGGGATCAACTCGGTGAGCCGGTCCAGGGAGATCACGTCCGATCCCGGCGGCAGGCCCTCGGGCGCCTCGAGACCGATGAACGTGACCGGCTCGTCCGGCAGCCGGCCGTCCCACGTCGCCACCTCGGCCCGCGCCCGCCAGAGATCGACGAGGTAGGCCACCGTGAGGTAGCGGCGCTCGATCAGGGCCCGCACCCGGTCGGCCGTGGTGAACCGGTTCCCCTCGACCTGGTTGAACGACGGCCGGCCGGTCAGGTACAGGTGCAGCCAGACGGCCTCCCAGCCGCGTTCACCGTTGGCGAAGACCATCGGCAGCGCGACCCGGCCACTCCCGCGCATCTGCGAGCGGGCCCGCACGGTCCGGGCGTCGAACGGGGCACCGCGCTGCTTCAGGGTGCGGGTCTGGTACCCGAACATCGACTCGGCGACCCGGTCGAACGACTCCCCCGCGTAGATGTTGACCTGCGGGACCACGTAGCGGCCGGCGACCGTCAACGGCACGTCGATGAACTCGGTGGCACCGTTCTTCGCCTCGGTGATGTCGCCGGAGTGCACGGCGCCGTCGTGGTGGTAGTTCGTGAACGAGACCTGGCCCGCGGTGTGGAACCGCTCGTCGAGCAGCAGCACCGACAGGTCGTAGTCGGTCCGGCTGCTGGTCTGCCGCCAGTACGTGAAGAACCGCAGCAGCTCACCGGAGACCGGTGCCCGCGAGCCGCGCGGCAGCACCGCGAAGCCGTCCTCGGCCGCCTTGCCGGACAGCGGCAGGGCGACACCGAGCACGTCCGGGTCGACCAGCAGCGGACGCTCGGGCGCCGGCAGCCGGGCGCTGATCTCGGTGTCGAGCAGCGCCGACAGCTCGGCGACCAGTCCGGCCGGCAGCGTCGGCCGCTCGTCCCGGCCGACCCACGCGCGGCGCGACCGGCTGGCGTACATCCGTACGTTCGCGGGCGTCAGCCGGTTGTCGACGTGCTCGCGCAGCGAGAGAAGGACCCGGCCGGACGCCGAACCGAGCGCGCCGCCGACCGCGTCGACCACGACGGCCAGTTCGTCCTCGCCGGCCGACCGCAGCAGCCGGTCCGCCGAGCGCAGCAGCTGTCCCGGTGCGGCCGACAGCACCGACGCGGCCCGGCCGACGGCACCGGCCCGCATCGCCTGCTCGGCACGGCCGGCGAGGTTGTGCACCTTGCGCTCGCCGCGGGCGACCGCGAACACCGCCTGGGCATGCGGCCACTGTGGGTACTCGTGCGGGTGCAGCCGTTCGCCGAGCCGCTTCCACCGCTCCGCGTACCGGGCGACGTCACCGAGCTTGGCCGGGCTCGCGCCGACCACGTGGTCCAGTGCCTGCAGCAGGATCCGCCGCTCGGCGCGCCGGAACGTGCGGAACCGGGTACGCGTCATCAGCGACACGTCACCGCCGGAGACCTGGCAGGCCAGGCGCAGCACGTCGGTCGTGGTGTCCACGGCGACCAGCGGACGGGCGAGCACCAGACGGACGCCGTTGAGGACGGCGCGGTTCTCCCGTACCGGGATCTCGGCGGGCTGCTCACCGTCCGCGCACAGCAGGGCCAGCTCGCTGAGGATCGCGAGGTCGGCCTCGCCGAGCGGCGTCACGCCACCGGCCAGCGCCAGGTAGAGCCGCTGCGCCTCCACCTCGACCGGGCCGCCGAGACGCAGCAGGGTCATCCGGTCGCCGGCGGACGCGATCAGCTCGTCGTGCGCCGCGAGCAGTTCGGCGTAGGTGTGCTGGTAGGTGCCGTAGCCGGGCAGCGCCAGCAGGTTGATCCCGCCCACGCCGGCCGGTGCGCCACCGCCGGTGAGGACGGCCGCCCGCAGCCGCTCCGCCCAGAACTCGACGGTGTCGGGCACGGCGTGCGGGAAGCCGATGAAGTAGGCGTTGTGCCGCACGTGGTCGCCGACCAGCTCGCGGACCGCCGACACGACGGTGGCCGCGAGGTCCATGGCCGGCTCGGGCGCCAGGGCACCGACATGTTCCAGCAGCTCACGCGAGGCCGAGAACCCCGCCTCGAGCAGCGCGGCGTCAAGCTGCCGGGCCACCGGAGAGCCGTCGCCGGCCGCACCGGCGCTCGCCGGCACCCGCAGCGTCTTCTGGATGATCATCTTCTCGAGCACGTGTTCCCCCGTCCCGCGTCAGAGTGGGCCGCCGGGGACTCGAACCCCGAACCTCTCGATCCAGAAAGGAAGAAGGAAGCACACCCATACCCGCCGGAGACGGAGAGCGGACGTGCTGACCAAGTCGAGCGCTCCAGCCGGTTGAGCTAGCGACCCGCCCCAGATCATCACACCACCCGCCCTCGCGGGCCATCGAGTTTCGCGTGCCACCCGCCCACCGCCTGATCCCCGCCTCGAAGCGTATTCGCGGTTCATCCGGGGCTGACGCCGGCCGTCCACAATGGCATGATGCGCCTCGACGATCTTGAATAACGGGGAGCTTGAATGCGTTTGTACCAACGTCTCGCGGTCGCTGCCGCCACGGCCCTGCTCGCAGTGGGCGGAGCTGTCATGCCGGGCGCTCCGGCCGCGGCAGCGGTGAACGCGACGTACAACTTCTGGGTGTGGAACGTCGCCGGCTCGACCATGCACGGCGGCAGCACCACCGACGGCCTGATCGACGCGGCCGCCGGCTCGATCATCAACCGGGACGCCGACTTCGTGGCGTTCAACGAGATCTGCGAAGGTCAGTACCACGCGCTGATCGCCCGGCTGCGGGAGCTCAACTACCCGGCCGACGAGAGCAACTTCGCGCGGTTCTCGCCCAGCAACAACGCGGTGGAAGGTTGCGCGCCGGGTGTGGGCAACACCCAGCCGGGCGGCAACGCCATCTTCAGCCGGTTCCCGCTGAACGGGGCCCAGCGCTGGACGCTGCCGTCGGACACCCGGCCGGAGCAGCGCAACCTGACCTGCGTGGCGCCGACCGCACAGCCGAAGATGCACTTCTGCACCACCCACATCACCACGAACAACGACACGGCACCGAACGGCAAGCGGTACAACGAGAACCAGCTCGACTTCGTGCTGGGCAAGATGGAAGCCTTCAACAGTGCGGGCGACACGGCCGTCATCGCCGGCGACTTCAACGCCCAGCCGCACTACGGGCGCCTCAACAACTGGTACTCACCGACGCTGAACGTGGCCGGCAACAGCGGTAACACCGGTGCCTACCGGGAACTCGACGACAACGACGCGGGCAACTGCCTCGGGTACGGCGAGTGGTCCGCAACCGGCACGCCCGGTGCCACCCCACCCTGTGGCGGACTCGCCAAGATCGACCTGATCTTCGCCCGGCAGAACCGGCTGGCCGGCTCCTACAACAGCGACTCGCTGAGCATCTCGACGGGCTGCTCCGGCATCCCGGCGACATCCGCGTACGCCGCCGGCTCCTGCTCCGACCATCGCATCGTCATCGGCACCGCCACCGTCTCCATCGGCTGACCCGGCAGCTGCCCCCGGAGCCACCTGTCCGGGGGCAGCTACCGATCACCCGTCTCCCCGGCGCTCCGTGGAATCGAGGCGGACATCGGCCATCATCGCCGTGGTGAGGACTCGGAGCGCCGACGTGGCAGCGTTCTGCGCCCGATCATGGCTGTCGAGGTTCGCCCACATGACCACCGTGACGTTGGCCTTGCGGGCCGCCACCACAACCAGGCCGGCGTCGGAGATGACGACCGCCTCATCGCCCACTCCGGTCAGCGGACGTGGCGCGGACATCGCGGCGCGCTCGGCGTCATGGCTGCGAGCCGCACTGGCGACCGCACTGGACTCCGGGCCCGGCCCGTGCCGCGCGACGGTCACGACGAGCAGGTCGAACGGTGCGGGGTCGGTACCGAAAGGGCTGTGCCACCGGCATTCCGAGAGATGCAGCCTCCCGAAGTCCCGGGTCTCGTCAAGGACGTGCTCGCGGGTGTCCGCGGGCCAGTGGCGCCCCAGCCCGGCGGCTTCCAGCGCCGGGCAGGCGCCGGTGACGCCGGAGGCGATCGGCGTCCACGGCCAGACCACTCCACGATCGACTGTCCGCAGGCCCGCGGCCACCAGCAGCGCGACGAGAACCAGCCCGGCGATGGTCATCGGCGACCACAGCCGGCGCGGTTCGCGGGGGTGCGGCTTGCCCGGATCGATCGGGGCGCCGTGCCGGACGGCCCACTCCCGCAACGCGGCCAGGTCCCGTTCGAACCGCGGATCCGGCAGCCACCCCGACCGTGGCGCGTGGAGCAGCATCGATGCGCCGCCGCGCTTGGTGACCTGCACGCGGCGACCGGTCAGCCGCCGGACGGCTCGCACGCCGGCAACGTCCTGCCACCGGACGAGGGCCGCCGACGGGGAGAGGCCCTCGATCCCGTCCCGCGACAGTGTCAGCGACGTCCGCCGGGCGGTCACAAGGCGAATCACGAACGCGGGCAGCACGAGCAGTGCCCAGTAGGCGGCGGTGATCCCGGCCAGTGCGGGGAACCAGCGGTAGTCGACGGGTCCGGACCGGACGATCACCACCACCGCCCACAGCAGGAACGTGGGCAGCACACCCTCCACGACGAGGGCATCGAACGCCCGGCGGCTGTGCCGGCGCAACGACAGCCGCTCGCCGCCGGCGGTCACGGTCGCGTCGTTCTCTGCTGCCTCTTTCACGGGCTGCCCCATCCGCTCGCCGGCACGCCGTCAACCTACAAGCTGCCGGACAAGCCGCTCAGCCGACAGGGGCGCCGAGGAAGTCGATGGCGTGCCGCAGCAGCTCACGTGAGTCGGTGAACCACAGCGCGTCGGTGCCGGCCGCCGGTTGCAGGCGCGCGGCCGGCATGTGTGCGGCCAGGTAGGACGCATGCCCGATGTCGACATTGAGGCAGTTGCGGCGGTGCAGCACCAGGGTGGGCGCGGTGACGTCGGGCAAGTGGTGACGCACGTCGGTGGTGGTGGCGGCCGTACGGACCGCGGTGGCGACCGCGGGGCCGGCCGCGCGGCGGCCGAGGCGGTTCCACCACTGCCGGAATTCCTCGTCCGCGGCGGTGCTGGGCGCCGCCTGGGCGACGGAGTCCACGCCCTGCGCCGGGTCCGCGGGTGAGACGGTGTCGCGGATCAGTGTCTCGGTCGTGCTCGGGTCCAGCCCGTACGGATAGTCGCCGCTGCGGGTGTACCGGGGATAGCACTGCGCCAGGATCAGCGAGCGCACCCGATCAGGGTGGCGGGCGGCGAACTCGAGAGCGACGAGCCCGGTGTCGAAGTTGGCGAACAGGTCGGCCCGGCCGACGCCGAGAGCATCGAGGACCCGGCGTACATCGGCGACCCACTGGTCCAATGGCGCGCGGTGCGGGTCGAGCGGGTCGGAGAGGCCGATCCCGCGTCGATCGAGACAGACCACCGAGGCGTGCTCGGCGAGGACCGCCAGCCCCGACCGGGCGTGCGCGCCGTCGAGGAGGCCGTCGATGGTGAGCAGCGCCGGATTGAGCACGACGAGATCGCGGCCGCCCTCGGACAGCCGGGTGTAGGCGGTGGAGCCGTCCTCGCCGGTGGCATAGCGCACCGGCACCGTGACGGTCGCGGCCGGAGCGGCCGGCCGGGGCGATGAGCGCAGGACCTCGGCCTGCGCCTCACGCAACGCGGCTGACGGGTCGAGGCCGACCTCGACGAGCGCGGCACGGGCTCCGGCCGCGGCGCGAAGCGCCTCGTTCTGCCGGCCGGCCCGGTGCAGCGCGCGCACGTAGTGCACCCACGACGGCTCGTCGAGCGGATCGGCGGTGGTCAGCTGCTCCAGCTCACCGAGGGCAGAGCCGGGGTCGCCGCCGGCCGCGAGGCTGCCCAGGTGCTCCTGCACGAGAAGCCGCCGCTCCTGGTGCCAGCCCCGCCGCAGCGCCGCGGCCGCCGCTGTGTGCGGAAGCTCCGGGTCGGCGCGCCACAGCGCGCGGGCCTCGGCCAGTACGGCGGCGGCACCGTCGGGACGGCCGTCGGCGAGCAGGCGGCGGGCGCGAGCCCGGGCCAGGGCAACCTGTCCGACGTCGGTGCGTTCGGGTGGGACGGCCAGGCGGTACGCGTCACGTCCGGCCCGCTCGACGCCGGCGCCGCGTTCGACGGCCTGCAACGCGGCGCGGATGCGGGACAGATGGGCTCGCAGTGTCTTGACGGCCGACGGTGGTGGGTCGTCCCAGAGCAGGCAGGCCAGCTCGTCGAGCGATACCGCGGCGGGGGCGTGCAGGGTGAGGATGGTCAGCAACTCGCGCGCCTTGCGTTCCAGGCCGGGCACCGAACCGTCCACGGCGTGGACGCCGGCCGTACCGAGCACCCGCACGATCACCCACCCAGCCTAGGGCCACATCCCGGCCACATCCGTTCCCGGCCACGCCTGCCATAACTTCGGCCCATGACGAAACAGCACCTCTCACTTCAGGACGCCGGACCCGGACGCCGGTTCGACGGGGACCTGTTCCGGCCCGGCGAGGCGGGCTACGACGAGCACCGGCTGGGCTGGAACCGGACCATCGAGTCGCGACCGGCTCTCATCGCCACGGCCGCGACGGCCGATGACGTACGAACGGCGATCCTCGCCGCTCGTGAGCATGCTCTGCCGTTCGCCGTGCAGGCGACCGGCCACGGCACGGTCGTTTCCGCGGACGGCGCCCTGCTGCTCAAGACGACCGCGTTGAACAGCGTGGAAGTCGACCCGCAGCGCCGGGTCGCGCGCGTCGGCCCGGGAGCGGTGTGGGCGGACGTGAACCGCGCCGCCGCCCGGTACGGCCTCGCCGGGCTTGCGGGCCGCTGCTCGACGGTCGGGGTGACCGGGTACACGCTCGGCGGCGGGCAGTCGTGGCTGTCACGGACCTTCGGCTTCGCGGCCGACAGTGTGGTCAGCGCTGACGTCGTCACCGCCGACGGGACGGTGCTGACCGCGAACGCGCGGCAGCATCCGGACCTATTCTGGGCGCTGCGCGGCGGCGGCGGGAACTTCGGCGTCGTCACCTCGCTGGAGTTCCGCCTGCATCCGGTGGCCCGGGTGTACTCCGGCATGTCCCTGTATCCGATGGAACGCGCGTTCGACGTCCTCGCCGCCTACCGTCAGTGGGCCCTCGACGAGCCCGACGCCATGAACACGGCGGTGTTGTTGATCCGCCTTCCCCCGTCGCCGCTGATTCCGGAGCCGCTGCGGGGCAGGCGTGTCCTGGCCGTCCGGGTGTTCCACCACGGCGACGACGGGCCCCGGGTTCTCGCCCCGTTGCTCGAGGCCGCGGGCCCGCCACTGCTCGAGGCGTTCGGGATGCGCACATTTCCGGAGGCCAGTGACGCCACCAATGGCCCGGATGCGCCGCCGATGGCCAACCGCCAGGAGGTGGAGCTGTTCCGGACGTTGCCCGACGAGGTGCTGCACGCGATCGTCGAGGCCGGCGCCGCCGATTCCCCGCTCGCCTTCGTCGAGGTGCGGCACTGGGGCGGCGTGATGGCGCGTCCCGGCGCGGACGCCGGCCCGGCGGGGCACCGTGATGTGCCGTTCTCGGTCATGGCGGTCGCCCCTTACCTCACCGCCGACCGCACCGCAGCCGACACGGCCCTCGACCGCCTGACCGGCCGGTTGCGCCCGCACGCGACCGGTGGTTCCTTCCTCACCCTTCTGACCGACCACACCAGGACGCGTTCCGCGTTCACCGCCGCCAACTACGCCCGGCTCGCTGCCGCCAAGCGTGATTGGGACCCGGCCAACATCTTCCGTCTCGGCCACAACATCCCTCCGGCCACCGACCGAAAGGCAGTCGCATGACCCGCATCCTCCTCACCGGTGCCACGGGTACCGTCGGCACCCACGTCGTCCACGCACTGCGGGACCGCGCCGCGGAGACCGTCGTTCTCGTCCGCGACCCGGAAGTGGCCGCGGCCCGGCTCGGCGACGTCAGATTCGCCCCAGGCGACTTCGACGACCCTGATTCGCTGCGACGCGCTCTGCGGGGGGTCGAGTGCGTGTACCTCAGCGCCGCCGACGGCCCTCGTAAGGTCGCCCACGAGACCACGGTGATCGATGCCGCGGCCGAGTCGGGCGTCCAGCGGATCGTGAAGCTCTCGGCCATGCACGCCGATCCGGCATCGGCGCTGCCCGCCTTCCGCTGGCACGGCGAGATCGAGGCGCGCCTGCTCCGTTCGCGGGTACCGGCGGTAATCCTCCGGCCGGCGTTCTTCATGACGAACCTGCTGATGGTCGCCGGCGGTGTCGCACAGACGGGCCTGTTGCACGCACCCACCGCCGGGCGGCAGGTGGCGATGATCGACGTCCGTGACGTCGCCGAGACAGCCGCCGTCACGCTCCTGGCCGACGGCCACGCGGGGCGGACGTACGACCTCACCGGCCCTGCGCCGATCACGTTCACGGACGTGGCGGCGGCACTCACGGAGGCGACCGGAACCACCGTCCGGTCCGTCGACCTGACCGAGGAGCAGGCAAGACCACGGTTCGAGAGAGCCGGCCTGCCGGACTGGCTCGCCGTGCACCTGGCCGGGGTCTTCGGCCTGATCCGCGCCGGCGGCTTCGAGCGGACGACCGGCCATGTCCAGGCGATCACCGGCCGCCCGGCGCGCGGCATCGGCGGCTTCGCCCGCGACTTCGCGGCAGCGTTCACACTGCCGGCAGTGCCGGCCGGCCAGTCCGGATAGCGGCGCGCCGGGCCTGTCCCACCGGCCCGGCGCCCGCTGCCGGGGCACCTCAGCTCCCCGCGTGGACCCCGGCAGACCTCTCGCCACTGCGGCTCACCGGGAAGCGAGCAGTCAAGCCGCCCGCATCGTTTCATCGGAGTTTCGGCCGCATTGATAAAAGCACCGACGCCGTCCATGGCTCCTGTGACCTCACCCACTGCCCGGCTCATCATAGTGAAATCAGAGAGATCTGCCGGTCACCAAGAATTTACATTCCTATATGATTAACCCCAGCTCAGAGCGTCTTACAACAATGAGTGAAGATCATAAGTAACACGACAGGTGACGATTTTCTGAATCTGTAACCCGTGCCGAATACAAATGTTCGGGACGAGTGGGTCGCGCGTCAGCGGATATTCCTGTTCCCTTGTCTGCAGCACCAAATCCACGGGGCTGGATATCGAGGACTTTCGGGAGCATCCATGACGGCACCGCCGGTTGCGCCGGTCCGGGCAGCTCGCCTGGCATGGCGGCCGCTGCAGCGTTCCACGCGCGTCGCCATCATCGCGGCGCTCGCCGCCACGCTGTTCTATCAGCTCTTCCTGCTCAACCCGGCGTACCGCGGGCCCGGCTGGCTCTGGTTCGCCATGCTTGCCGCCGAGGGCCTGACCGCCCTGCACCTGATCGGCACGTGGTGGACCATCCTGGCCCACGACGACCGGCCGGAGGCGGTGGACGCCACGGTCTGGCGCAACCGGCTGCGGGCCGGCTCCGACGTGCCGTCGATCGACGTCTTCATCACCGCGTACGGCGAGGAGCCGGCGCTGGTCCGGCGCACCATGCTCGCGGCCCGCGACATGGTCCTGCCGCACCGCACGTTCCTTCTCGACGACGGCGACAGCGACGAACTGCGCACCATCGCGGACGAGGTGGGCATCGACTACCTGCGCCGCCCGGGCGGCGCGCATGCCAAGGCCGGCAACGTCAACGCCGGGCTGGCCCGTACCAATGGCGAGTTCGTGGTGATCTTCGACGCGGATCACGTACCGGATCCGAACTTCCTGCTCAGCATCCTGCCGCACTTCCAGGACCCGGACGTGGCATTCGTCCAGTCCCCGCAGTTCTACACGAACAACGTCAATCTGGTCGCCACCGGCTCCGGCGAGGCTCAGCGCATCTTCTACGAGCTCGTCTGCCCGGGCAAGAACCACTTCAATGCCGCCTTCTGCGTCGGTACGAACGTCATGTTCCGGCGGGCCGCGCTGGACAACATCGGCGGCATCTGGACGGGCAGCAACTCCGAGGACATTTGGACGTCGATCGAGCTGCACAAGCGCGGCTGGAAGTCCATCTACGTCCCGCAGGTGCTGGCCCGCGGGCTGGCCCCGCAGGACGTCCCGTCGTACCTGAAGCAGCAGCTGCGCTGGGCGAGCGGTGGTTTCGAGGTGCTGCTGCGCGGGCGGCTGTTCAAGCGCGGCATCGGCCTGACCATCGACCAGCGACTGCAGTACCTGTTCTGCGGTACGCATTATCTGCTGTCCCTGGCGATGCTGACCTTCATGCTCTTCCCGGCGCTCTACCTGCTCTTCGCGCTGAGCCCGATCCGCGCCGACGGACTCGCCTGGGCGACCCACTACCTGCCGTTCCAGGCGGCCGTGCTGCTGGTCACCTGGCTGCAGTCGGGCGGGTTCAAGCTGTCGGCGATAGTGGCCAGCATCGGCGCGACGCCGGTGCATCTTCGGGCGCTCGGCGGCGTGCTCCTCGGCCGGCCGGCGAAGTGGAAGGCCACCAACGCCGGCGGCGACGGCACCCGGTCGCTGTGGGCGGTCATGCCCCTGTTCGCGCTGCTGGTGCTGAACCTCACCGCCATCGTGGTCGGTGTGCTCGTGATGGCCGACCCGGGGCCGACCTGGCTGTCCGTCGGCTGGGCCTCCATGATCGTTCTGATTCTCGGCCGGATGATCCTCGAATCGGTCACCGGCGGCCGGATCCGGCAGGGCGCGAAGCCCACGGCCGGATCGCCGGAGGTCCCCCACCCACCCGCCGGCGGACATTCCGCCACCCCGCCGCGGCACGTCGCGGTGACCGCCTGACCCGGGTTCCGCCCGCCACCGTCCGCCGCCTGACCCGGGGCCACACCGCCGAGAGGGTACGCCCATGAGCGCCACGATCGACAACGCGAGAACCTACGACAACGACTCGACCAGGGTCATCCAGCCGCCCGCACCGAAGCCTGTACCGCCGCCGAAGCGCCGGGGACGCAGTGCGCTGCGCGTCGTGCGTACCAGCCTGGTGGTCCTGATCCTGATCTCGGCGGCCGGGGCGGGCGGCACCCACATCGTGCGGCAGCGCCTCGCCGAACAGAACATGGTGGACGCCGGCACCGCCGTGCTCACCGCGCAGCCCATCACCGTCGGTTCGGCCGATGCCGCCGTCGTCACCGAGATGCTGACCACCGAGCGGACCAGCGTCACCGCCGGCGCGGTCCTGGCCACCATCACCCTGACCGCGGAGGGCGACGGGGACACGCGACGGGTGCAGAAACTGCAGGCGCCCGCCGCGGGCATCGTCACCAGGATCAACGTCGCTCCGGGACAGATCGCCCGCGCCGGTGAGCCGATCGTCACCCTGTACGACCCGGCCAAGGTCGCCTTCGCGGTCGACGTGCCGCTCGAGAAGCTGCGCGAGTTCCGGCTCGGGATGACCGCCTACGTGACGGGCCCCGGCCTGCCCGGCCGGATCTCCACGACATTGGAGAAGGTCGAGCCGAAAGTCGACGCCGGCCGGCAGGCGAGCGCGGAGGACGAACTGACCGTCGTGCTCCGGCCGGACCCGGCAGCGCGTGCGGTCGTGCGTACGCTGGTGCCGGGGCTGCAGTTCGCCGTGGTCGTCGACACCACCACGGCCACCGGCGGTACCCCCGCCGTGAACAGCGCATGAGCCGCCGCGCACCGGCCCTGACCGTGATCGCGGCGCTCACCGCGCTGACGGCGTGCACCTCCGCACCGGACGCGACGCCGGCGGACCGGGCCCCGGCCGCGCCGGCACCGAACACCGGCACGGTCATGGAGGACGCCGCCGCGTCCCCACTCACCGTTCCCGCGGTGACCGGCAGCGGAAGCATCGCCGGGACGCTGCCGGCCGGTTCCGTACCCACCAAGGCTCCCGCACAGGCCGGCGACCTCGCGGGCCAGGCGGTACCGACCAACCAGTGGTGGAGCTCCGCACTGACCGGGCCCCGTACCCAGCCGATCTGGACCCATCCGCTGGCCGTGCAGGCCGCCGCCGGCGGCCTGCAGATCAGCGGCGCGCCGCTCACCGCCTCCGCGAACGCCGTGATCACCCCGTTCCTGCCCGCCCTCACCGTCGGTACCGCCACCGGCGCCGTGAGCGTCGCCGGCTACGGCGCCTTCCATGTCGTCCTGCGCGTCGGGCTCGCCGGTGGCGGCCGGGTCGATGTCACTCTCGCGCAGGGCAGCCCCGTGGTGTGGCTGCGCTTCGACGGGGCGGCGCCCACCCTCAACGGCACCTTCCGCGACGTCGGCAGCTCGGCCACCCGGGCGCGGCTCGACATCGCGGGCGGGCGCTGGGACGTGCTCGGCAAGGATCTGACACAGACCGGGACCACCGTCACCGGGTCGGGAGAGCAACTCGCCGTCGCCCGGGTGCCGGCCGGCGCCGACCAGGCGAGCTGGGAGAAGGCCAGCACGGGCGATCCGATCGTACGGACCACGGCCACCACGGCGTACGACGCCGCAGCCGGGACGGTCACCCAGACGCTCACCGCCCGCCGTGCGTCCGGCGGAACCGGAGCGTGGGCCCTGCTGCCGCATCACCAGGCCGGCCTGGTCGCCGGACCGCCGCCGCTGGCCGGCTCCTACCCGAACGCACGGGGCACGATGTCCCTGGTCACGGCCGACGCGGTGCAGGTCCGGACGTCGATGCCGGGCTTGCTCACCGCCGTACCGAAGGTGCCGCTGAACGAGACGGCGACCAGAACCGTGCTCGCCGACCTGGACCGTGACCTCGCCGACCCGCCCGGCAAGGGCGGCAGCTACTTCGGGCTCAAGGAGCTCGGCCGGCTGTCCACGATCGCCGAGGTCGCGGCCGCCGCCGGGGCCGACAGGCAGCGCACCGCCGCCCTGGACCTGCTCCGGCCGCAGCTCGTCGACTGGCTGACCCACACGGGACCGTCCGACGGGCGTTACTTCGGCTACGACCGGACCTGGGGTGGGCTGATCGCCGTCCCGGCCGAGTTCGGCGCACAGGACTACAACGACCATCATTTCCAGTACGGCTATCTGGTACGCGCCGCTGCCGTGCTGGCGACGGCCGACCCCGGCTTCGCCCGCGACTACGGTGACGTCGTCGATCTGATCGTCCGCGACTACGCCGGTTCGCTGGCGATAGGCCCCGCGAGCGGGCTGCCGCCGTTCCGGGCCTTCAACGCCTACCTGGGCAGTTCGGCCGCCTCCGGGTTCGCGCCCTTCGCGGACGGCAACAACCAGGAGTCGTCAAGCGAAGCGGTGGCGGCCTGGGAGGCCGTGGTCCGCTGGGGAACCGTCCGCGGCAACGCGGAGATGACCGGGTACGGCATCGCCCACTACGCCCTGGAGGCGGCGACGGCCCGGATGTACTGGCTCGGCGAGGGGCTGACTCGCGAGGCCGGATACGCGCACACCACCGCGGGCATCGTCTGGGACGCGAAGATCGACTATGCGACCTGGTTCGATCCCAAGCCGGAGTCGGTCCTCGGCATCCAGTTGCTGCCACTGACCGCAGGCGCCTTCTATCGCGGGCCGTCCGCGGCCCGCCAGAAGGAGTTGGGCGACAAGCCCAAGGTCTGGGGCGACCTCTTCGCGGCCGACCTCGCACTGTCCGACCCGGAGGCCGCCCGCCGCCGGCTCGACGCGGGAGTCACCCGGGAGGAGAGCACCAGCCGGGCGATGGTCCGGTACTGGGTGGAGGCCCTGGCAGTGCTGGGACCCCCACAGCCGGAGGCCGCCGCGCCGGTGGGGTCGCTGGCGTTCGGTCCCGCGAACACTCCGCGAATCATCCGGGCGCCCGGAGCTTAAGAAATGACCGGGGGGGGACAGACAGAGCGCGGGGACCGTCGAAGGTCCTCGCGCCCTGTCGTGCGCGGTCCACCCGATCAGCTGTAGACCTCGAACTCGAACAGCGAGTAGCCCCAGACCGTGGCGCGAGCCGTACCGTTGATCCGCAAATACCGGCCGGTTGCGGCCAGCGCGGTGTTGTCGTCCACCCCACCGTCGCCACCGGTGACCGTCCGGACCGTGGTCCAGGTCGTCCCGTTGGCCGACGTCTGGATCTGGTAAGCGGAGCCGTACGCCCCCTCCCAGGTCAGCTTGACCCGATTGATCGGGTACGACTGACCGAGATCCACCTGGATCCACTGCGGGTCGGCGAAGGCACTCGCCCACCTGCTGGTCAGCGACCCGTCCACCGCGGCGGAGGCCGGGAAGGCGACCGCCTCGGTGCTCGACGCCGTCGCCGGCTTGTTCAACGCCAGGTTGCCCGAGGGCGGCTGTACGACGCCGCCGTAGACCTCGAACTCGAACAGCGAGTAGCCCCAGGCCGTGGCGCGGGCCGTACCGTTGATCCGCACGTAGCGACCCGTGGCGGCCAGCGCGGTGTTGTCGTCCACCCCACCGTCGCCGCCGGTGACCGTCCGGACCGTGGTCCAGGTGGTCCCGTTCGCCGACGTCTGGATCTGGTAGCCCGAGCCGTAGGCCGCCTCCCAGGTCAACTTGACCCGGTCGATGGAGGTCGACTGGCCGAGGTCCACCTGGATCCACTGCGGATCGCCGGCGGTGCTGGCCCACCGGGTGGTCAGCGAACCGTCCACCGCGGCCGAGGCCGGGAAGGCGCCGGACTCCGTGCTCGACGCCGTTACCGGCTTGTTCAACGCCAGGTTCCCCGACGGCGGTTGCGTGGTACCGCCGGAGGTGAACGTGAAGTCGTCGATGTCGAACAGCGATCCCGCGCCGCCGGTGAACACCAGGTACAGCTGGCGCGTACCGGTCGGTGGGTTGATCGTCCCGGTGACGTCGGCCCACGTCTCCCAGCCGCCGGTCGGGGCGACCTGCACCGTGCCGGCCACCGGGCCGGTCGGCGAGTCGGCCCGCACAGTCAGCGTGCCACCGACGCCGGCCGAGGCGACCCGCGCTTTGATGCCGGTGACGCCGGCCAGGTTGTACGGCGTGAAGGAGATCCAGTCGCCGTTCTCGATGTAACCGATGGCGTTGCCGCCGTGGGCGCTGGCCTTGGCGGCGACCTGGACGCCGTTCATGGTGCTGAAGTGCTCGGCCTGCCGGTTCCGCGGCTGCAGCACGTGCTGGTCCTGGACCGCGACCCCGCTGACCGGGGTGTACACGGCGGCGAGCGCCCCGAAGATGTTCGCGCTCGCGTCGTGCTCACCGTCCACCGTGGTCTGGATCGACCCGGTGCAGCCGGTCTTGCTGGTGATCGGGTGACCGTGACTGTCGTGGCCCAGGATGTAGTTGAGCACGACCCGGCCGCAGTCGATGGTGGCGGCGTTCGGATCGGTGACCCGCACCTCGTACGGCACCAGGTCACCGGGCTGGTACACCGACCCGTCGGCCGGTGCGACCAAGGTGATGGATGGCCGGCCGACCCCGACGACCGTACTGGCCGTCGAGGTCTTGCCGCCGCTGTCCCGTACCGTCAGCGTCGCGGTGTATTCGCCGTTCGCCGGGTAGGTGAACGTCGGGTTGGCCGCCGTGGAATCGGTGCTGCCGTTACTGGTGAAGTCCCAGGCGTACGTGATCGGGTCGCCGTCCGGGTCGTTGCTGCCCGCCGAGCTGAACTGCACGGCCAGCGGCGCGGCGCCGGAGGACGGGGTGGCGGCGATCTGCGCGATCGGTGCCCGGTTGCCGCCGGTGTTGTACTCGATCCGGTAGAGAGCCGAGTTCTCGTCGCCGCCGAACCAGGTGGTGCCGTAGTCGAGCACGTACAGGGCGCCGTCCGGCCCGAACTCCATGTCCATGATCGCGGTTCCGGACCACGGGATCGGCTCGATCGCGCCGGCCGTGCCGTTGGCGTTCAGGGTGACCGCCTTGATCCAGCGACTGGTGAACTCGCCGAGGAAGGCCTTCCCGTTGTAGGACGCCGGGAACTTCACGTCGGAGGCCAGGCCTGCGTTGAAGTTGTAGACCGGACCGGCCATGGGCCCGCCCCCACCCAGCTCGGGCCGCCAGGGCCCCTGCCCGCCGTAGGGCAGCCAGGCCGCCTGCGACGGCGGCAGTTTGGTGATGCCGGTGTTGTTCCGCGAGTTGTTCGTCGGCCCACCGGCACAGTCGTACGGACCGGACGACGGCCCGCTGGGGAACGTGAACTCCTGGTAGGGGGTGTTGTAGTTGGAGCAGTACGGCCAGCCGTAGAAGCCCGGCTGGGTGATCCGCTCGAACGAGACGGTGCCCGCCGGCCCGCGCTGCGGGTCGGCCGAGCCGGCGTCGGGGCCGTAGTCACCGAGGTAGACGACCCCGGTGGCCTTGTCGACGCTCATCTTGAACGGGTTACGGAAGCCCATGGCGTACACCTCGGGCCTGGTGTTCGCCGTGCCCGGGGCGAACATGTTGCCGGCCGGGACGGTGTAGCCGCCCGTCGCACCCGGCTTGATCCGCAGGACCTTCCCGCGCAGGTCGTTGCTGTTGGCCGAGGTGCGCTGCGCGTCGTAGGCGGGGTTGCGGTCGGCCCGCTCGTCGATCGGCGCGAAACCGGCCGAGTCGAACGGGTTGGTGTCGTCACCGGTGGACAGGTACAGGTTGCCGGCGGCGTCGAAGTCGATGTCACCGCCGACGTGGCAGCACAGCCCTCGGCTGGTCGGCACGTCGAGGATCGTCACCAGCGAGGCCGGGTCGATCGTGTTGTCGTCCCGCACGGTGAGCCGGGCCAGCTTGTTGGAGCCGTTGAACGGGGCGAACTGCGCCGCCGTGCCGGTGGACGGAGCGTCGCCGCCCGGCGTGCTGAGCGGTGGCGCGTAGTAGACGTACACCCAGCGGTTGCTGGCGAAGTTCGGGTCGGCCTTGATGCTCTGCAGACCCTCCTCGTCGTGGCTGTAGACCGGCAGCGTCAGGGCTACCTTGGTGTTGCCGTTGACGTCGGTGTACCGGATGACGCCGTTGCGCGAGGTGTGCAGCACACCTCGGTTGGGCAGCACGGTGAGGCCCATCGGCTCACCGGTCTCCGCCACGCCCTTGGCCAGATTCACCTGGTTGAACGTGCCGCCGGGAGCCTGCACCGAACAGTTGCCGATGTTCTGCGCGGCGTACTTGATCCCGCCGAGCAGGTGGGTGCGGAAGTGAGCCTCGGCGTAGCTCTCCTGGGTGTGGCCGAGGCCGGTGTACCAGGAGCGACCACCGTCGTAGGGCCGGCACCACGAGATCGGGTGGTCGCCGTTCATGGTGCCGCCGGTGTAGGTGGCCTCGTTGAGATTCGCGAGGACGTGCACCTGCGAGCGAGGGTTGGTGCGGTAGTTGTACCACTCGTCGGTGCGGTTCCAGTTCACCGGAATGCCCGCGTTGGACGGGTGAGCGGTGTCCTCGATGCGGACGATGGCCGGCTGGATCGCCGGATGGCCGGAGAAGTACGCGCCGACGACGTTGCCGTACCAGGGCCAGTCGTACTCGGTGTCGGAAGCGGCGTGCACGCCGACATAGCCGCCGCCTGCGCGGACGTAGCGTTCGAACGCGGCCTGCTGGGTCGCGTTGAGCACGTCGCCGGTCGTGGACAGCCAGATGACCGCCTTGAACCTGGCCAGGTTCGTATCAGTGAACTGGGCGGCGTCCTCGGTCGCCTCGACCGTGAAGTTGTTCTGCGCGCCCAGTTGCTGGATCGCGGTGATCCCCGCGGGGATCGCGTCATGCCGGAACCCCGCGGTCTTGCTGAAGATCAGCACCGAGAAGTCGGCCGCGAATGCCGGGGCGACGTTGACGCCCACCCCGGCCAGTACAAGAGTGACGATCAGCAGCACTCTGCGAATCATGATCGGATGGGTACCTCTCGTGAGGAAGCAGCCGAGACGTACGCCGATCACGTCTCGAACGTGGCCGCGGTATGCGACTCCGCGGGGAAGCCAGGGGACACACATCGCGGTGTCACGTCTGTCCCGGCGGTGGAGGGTCGTCGACACGTCGCGCCTCGGTGAAGGCTCGCGCGGCGCCGCGATGGGGGCGGGCGGTGGGTCGGGGGACGCGGCGGTTGAGACGGCGAGTGGGCGGGGTGCGTGCCGTCGACTTCTTTTGATCTCGATCCTCGGAGAGCGCTCTCTGAGGCGGTGTGGAAAAGTTAACAGATTCGTCATCGTCTAACAACGGTTTCATCGACACCCGTGAGAATCCGACTGCCGAAGTCCGCCTCGGTCGAGGAGCTCGCAGCGGTGATCGAACGGGCACGCGATCGAAGATGTCCTGGTCGTTGCGGGTCCCCCGATGATCCATTGTCGGCAGACGGGGGTGCGACAACGAGCGCCGGCCATATCCACCCGTTCAGGCATCGCCACATCCGGATCTCTCGCTAGGCGGGAAGCGCTTCCCCGAGGGCCCCTTCATCCCGCCCCTCGATCCCCATCGAGGAGCCATCGTGCCGTCCCGGCCGATCGCATGAAGAGGACGAGCTGGGACCGGCGTCCGCCGCTGAGGGCGGTCGGCAGGGCGGCTGTGCCCGGCACTCGGCTCAGCTCGGTACAGACCCGTCCGGCGTCGTGGCCCGAGCTGCTGAGTTTTGGAGGTCGACCAACTACGGGCCGTCAGCGGACCGCCCGGGGCGCCCACCACAAAGTGGGGCCTCCGAGGGTCGCCCCCGGAGGCAGAAACGTGGGCCGCCGGGGACTCGAACCCCGAACCTCTCGATTAGCAGAGGGAGAAGGAAGCGCCCCCATACCCGCACGAGGCGGAGGGCGGACGCGCTATCCAGGCGAGTGCTCTACCAGTTGAGCTAGCGACCCGCCTCAGATCATCACACCCGGCCGCCCCGGAAGCCATCGAGTTTCGCGGACGCTACGACACGGCCGGGCAGTTGGCGGGTGCGGGTTTGCCGGCGAGCCGGCCGGCGAGCCAGTCGACGGCCGGACCCTGGTCGGCCAACAGGGGTCCGAAGTGGTTGAGCAGTTTGCTGGACGTCTTCGCCAGGCTGACCGGTGCATAGACGACGGCACCGCCGAGACCGCACCAGGCGGCGGCCATCGTACGGGCTTGGGCATGGGTGACCAGGTCGTCGTTGACGCCGGTGGCGACCCGGACCACGCCCGACGGCTTGCGGGTGCCGATCAGCTGCGCGTCGATGTAGGCGCGCAGGTCCGGTTCGGCGGCGATCACGGCGGCCATGCTCTCGCCGTTCCTCGTCCATCCGGTGCTGCGCTTTCCGGCGTAGCCGAAGATCGCGTCGCCGACGCACATCGTGGACAGGTCGGCCATGGCCGCGCGCCCGGCGTCGCTGAGGTAGCGGTCGACCAGCGGCCGCAGCGACGGGCTGGACTGCACGAAACCGTTGACCGACCAGCCCAGCGCTCCGGCGAGTTCACTGCCGTCGATGGCCGCGGTGACGGCGGCCAGGTCGGCGGGCGGGGCACCGGCATAGGTTGCTTTCAGAGGAACATCGGGGGCGTACGACGATTGCAGTTCCGCCGCGGACGCGACCGCCCCGCCACCCTGGCTGTATCCGTAGAGCCCGACGGCCGACGCCGCCGTGAGTGAGGTGCCGGGCAGTGCCCGGGCCGCGCGGGCCGCGTCGAGAACTGCGTGACCGCCGTCGACCCGGTTGACGTAGGTGTGCAGCCGGTCGGGCGTACCGAGTCCGATGTAGTCGGTGGTGACGACCGCGATCCCCTTGGCGAGCAGCCGGTACATGGCCAGGACCTCGTAGCCGATCGACACGGTGGTCTGGTTGCCGAGTCCCAGGACCAGGCCGCGTTGCAGGGCCAGCGAGGTCGAGCACTGGTCGCCCTGGCCCATCGTGCCGGGTGCGAGGACCACCAGCGGCCGTGGCCCGGTTCCCCACCACCGGGCGGCGGGTTCGACGTAGGCACCGGTCACGGCGACGGGCCGGCCGCCGGAGTCGGTCGATTTGTACATGATGCGGGTGGCCCGGCCGGGCAGCGGGCCGGTGATGCCGGGCAGCGACAGCGCCAGCGGCAGGGTTTCGCGGCGGATCAGGGTTCCGTCGTCGGCGGGCAGGTCGGCGGGCGGGGTGTAGAACGCCGGAATGGTCACGCCGCGGGACGTCGCGGCGTGGGCGGGGGTTGCGGCGGCGGCCGCGCCGCCGGTGAGTGTCAGGGCGAGAAGTACGGAGAAGATGCGGGTACGCACAGACATGGAGCCCTCCGATGAACCGGACCCAATCGATCTATATCGATGGAGCAACCGCGGTTACCGGAAGGTAGCCAGCAGAACCGAGACATTCCAGAGGGCCGGATTCTCACTCCTGTGGTGACACGATCACTGTCCGGAGTTCAGTGGGGCCGATCGCCGTCACCTGATGCCGGGTCACCCTTTCAGATCGCCTGGCCGGAGATGAACGGCAGCCACCCGGCGTACCACCCGGAGAGCAACGCCAGCACGGCGAGCACCGGTCCGAGATCCCGGTTACGGAGCCGCGCCAGGCCGATCGCCGGGATCAGCAGCAGCGGGAACGCCGGCAGCATGTGCCGCCCGAGCATCGACATGTGCGCGTGCGAGAAGATCGAGAGGACGAGCGTCACGCCGGCGAACACGGTCAGTTGCCATGGTGCCCGGCCGAGCAGCATCCCGAACAGCACGACGAACCCGATCATGAACACCATCGACAGCACCCGGATCGGCTTCTCGGCGTTGTCGCCGTCCACCCCGATCAGGATGTCCGTCGCCATCGACCAGGTGTTCTGGCCGTAGTCCCAGCGGGCCCCGAACGTCTGGTCGTGGATCTCGAAATATCGTGCGACGCTGCCGAGGCGGCTCGACGCGAACGCGAGGTAGACGAGCAACCCGGCCGGGGCGAGGACCATGGCGGCGTACGGGCGCCAGCCGCCCCGCCGGGAGAACGCCGCGATCAGGGCGGCCAGCCCGACGGTGCCGATCAACGCGGCCGCGGTGGGCCGGCTCAGACCGCTCAAGCCGGCCAGCAGACCGGCGAGCACCCAGCGTTCCTTGAGCACCGCGTACAGCGCCCAGGCGGCAAGCGCGGTGAACAGCGACTCGGTGAACGCGCCGTTCTGCGTCATCGCCGCGGGCGCCACCGCCCAGACCGCGACCAGCAGGATCCCGACCTTGTGCCCGCGGATGTGCCGGCCGATCGCGTACAGCCCCCAGGCGGCGGCCACGGACGAGACGAACGAGACGATCAGGCAGGCCGTCACCGGCGAGACGAACGGCAGGTACGTCAGCGGGCGGGCCAGCATCGGGTAGAGCGGGAAGAACATCAGGCGCAGCTCGTACGGCACGCCGTCCTCGTCGACCGCGCCGACCGGGCCGCCGAGGCCCTGAGCGGTGATCTTCGTGTACCAGCGCGCGTCCCAGGAGACCAGCGCGTCCATGATGCCGGTGAAGCTGCGCCACTGGTTGTTGATCGAGCCGTCCGGGTAGACCTGACGGCCCGGCGAACGGAACGCGGCGTGCGACGCCAGGATGTGCATGACCTCGAGGCTGAACAGGCGCAGCAGCAGGTAGAGGCCGATCGCGGGAGCGGCTGCGACCGCCGAGGCACGGAACCGGGACGCCCGGCCCGCGGCTTCCGGAGCCGGCCGGTCGTCCTCCACCTGATCCGCGCGGGTCGATGCGACGTCGGAAATGGTGGCGTCCTCTCTCCTCGGGCACCCCAAGCCGGGAGCGCTCCCATCTCACTGGCGTCCCGCACCGAAAGCAACGGGCCGCACGAGGCTATCGCATCATGAGCCCGGCATTGTGACGGCTGTTACCACTTCGGCGAGATCGGAAGAAGCCGGGCGCGGGACAACTTGTCGAAGAAGTGGCCGTGACCAGCTCCATGCCCCAGTCCCTGTCGCCCGGCGAGCAACTGACGCCCGGGCGCCGTTTCCGCATCGTCCTTGTGCTCGGCCTGCTCACCGCGCTCGGGCCGCTCACCATCGACATGTACCTGCCGTCGCTCCCGACGATCACCACCGACCTGGCCACAAGCGCCGCCGCCGTGCAGCTCACGCTGACCGGGACGCTGGTCGGTCTGGCGTTCGGGCAGCTCCTGGTCGGGCCGTTGTCCGACGCGTTCGGCCGCCGCTGGCCACTGCTCGCCGGCATCTCCGTACACGTACTCGCCTCGGTGTTCTGTGTCGTCGCCACCGACGTCGTGATGCTCGGCGTCCTGCGGGTGCTGCAGGGCCTGGGTGCCGCCGCGGCGGCCGTCGTCGCGATGGCGATGGTGCGTGACCTGTTCACCGACCTGGCCGCGGCCCGCCTGTTCTCCCGGCTGATGCTCGTCGTCGGCGTCGCCCCGATCCTCGCGCCGACCGTCGGCGGCCTGGTGCTGAACTGGACGTCGTGGCGCGGCGTCTTCGTGGTGCTGACCGTCATCGGCGTCACGATCGCGTCGGTCTCCGCGCTGGTCCTGCCGGAGACCCTGCCGGCCGGGCGGCGCCGCAGCGGTGGCGTGCTCGGCACGGTCCGCGACTACGGCCGGCTCCTCACCGACCGGGTGTACGTCGGGCTGACGCTGGTGGCCGGGCTCTCGATGGCGGCCCTGTTCGCCTACGTGAGCGGGTCGTCCTACGTCTTCCAGGACGACTACGGCATGTCCGAGCAGCAGTTCGCGCTGATCTTCGCGGGCGGTGCGGTCGGCCTGATCGGTGCCACCCAGTTCAACGTACGCCTGCTCCGCCGCTGGACGCCCCAGCAGATCATGAGCGGCGCGCTGCTCGCCGGTGTCGGCTTCGGCCTGGTGTTCCTCGTCCTGGCGGCCACCGAGACCGGGGGCCTGGCCGGCCTGCTGATCCCGCTCTGGCTGGTGCTCGCCATGGTCGGCCTGGCCATGCCGAACGCCCCGGCGCTGGCACTGTCCCGGCACGGTGAGGCGGCCGGCACCGCTGCGGCCCTGCTCGGCGCGGTCCAGTTCGGCGTCGGTGCCCTGGCCGCCCCGCTGGTCGGGGTGCTCGGCGTCGGCGCGATCGCGATGGCCGTCGTCGTCTTCGGCGGCATGCTGGCCGCGACCCTGGTCTACTTCCTGGTGGTGCAGCCGCACAAGCTGGCGCTCACCCGGTCCGAGTCACCGGTCGCCGTCGCCGTCCACTGACATGCAGCTGTACGCGAGCGCTGTCTCACAACCATCAAGACAGCGCTCGCCCAAACCCGCACAACCCCAGTTGGTCCCCACCGCTGTCTCAGCGGCGTTGAGACAGCGGTGGAGCCAGCTGGGGTTCTTGCGGGTGTGGCCCGCAGCGATCTCGAGGCGGCGGTGACCGGTGTTCTTACGTGTCGGGATCAGCTGGGTTCGCGTTCTCTGATCAGCTGCAAGAAGGCCGATGCGACGACGGCGACCGTCCGGTCGTCGTCGTGGCTCAGCTGCCGTAACAGGTCCTCCGCCGCTCCGACCGGCATCTCGACGAGGGCCTGGGTCAGGCGGATCCGCACCGTCGACCCGGCCGCCGGTTCGGCCAGTTCCGCGCTCAGCGCATCCATGATCTCCCCGGCGACGGCCGGGTCCCGCGCCAGCGTGCCCAGAACCTCGGCCGCTTCGACGTCGCTGCGCCCGTCGACCACGAGGCGTACGAGCACCGGTACGGCCGCCGTCACCCCGCGCGCACCCAAGGCCAGAGCAGCATGACCGCGTACGGCCGGGTCGGTGTCGCCGAGGGCGTCGGTCAGCACCGGAACCGCCTCGTCCGCGGCGATCCCGGCGACCGCCTGAACCGCCCGTCGCCGGGTGTCGACGTCGCCGGACCGCAGGCCGGCAGCCAGACCGTCCACCGCCGCGCCGCCCGCCCGGGCCAGAGCCCAGCGCAGGGCCCCCGCCACGTTGGGGTCGCTCTCGGCCAGGACCGCGCCCGCCAGCAGCTCCGCCGGAACGCGCACGTCCTCGGCCGACGACAGTACGGCCTGCTGCCGGAAGGCGGCGTCGGCCGACCCCAGCCCGTGCATGAGCTCGATGATGCGCAGTACGTCGCCCCAGCCCGAGGGGGCCGAGGCGTCGACCGTGCGCAGCCGCCCGAGCAGTTCCTGTTCTCGTTCCAGACGCTGTTCGGTCCATCGGATGAGATCGCCGACGAGCGCCGACGGCGTGAAGCCCGGATCCTCCAGGGCCCGACCGACCTGCCGCAGCGACAACCCGAGCGCCCGCAGGCATTCGATGTGGAAGATCCGCCGGATGTCCCCTTCGGTGTATTCCCGGTAGCCACCGGTGGTGCGCCCGGTCGGCCGGACCAGCCCGAGCGACTCGTAGTGCCGCAACATCCGGCTACTGACTCCCGAGCGGCGTGCCACCTCACCGATCAGCACGCTCGCCCCTCCTCGGCCCCAGCGCGACGATCCGCTTCGCCTCGTCGACGGCGGTGCCGAACTCCGCTTCCGGGTCGCGGAGCAGTACCTCGGTGGCGTGCGCGTGGGCCCGTACCGCCGGGTCGTCGTTTTGCATCGCCGCACGCAGAGCCGGTTCGGCCGACTCCCCCAGCCCTGCCAGGGCCCGGCTCAGACTGAGCCGGGTGCTTCGGTCACCGCGCCCGAACTGGATGGCCAGCTCCGCCGCGAGCCCTTCCCGTTCACTTTCCGGCGCCAGCGCGACTGCCGTACGCCAGGCGGTGCGCGCCACCTCGTCCTCGGGGTCGCGCAACAGGGCCCGGGTGATGGCCGGCCATGCCCGCGCGTCCCCGATCTTGGACAGTGTGTGCAACGCCTGACTACGGCCCTGCGCCGTCTCGGACCGCAGCTCGGCCACCAGCCGCGGCAGCGTCATCTCCGGCGGAAGCCGCGTCAGTGCCCACGTGAGCATGTCCCGCACGAAGAAGTCCGGCTCGACGGCGCACCTGGCCACCAGCGCCTCGAGCAGGCCGGGCTGCGGATGGGTGCCGGCCGACAGTGCCGCCTGCAGCCGGATCGACGACGCCGGCGCGCTCAGGGCGCCGGTCGTACGAGCTTGTTCGCTCATGGGAACCACCTCCTGCGCCCCAGTGAAGACCCTGTCACAGTGACAAGGTCAAGCCGGAGCAGCCGGGGAGGGACGAGCGACGCGAACACCCCGCGTACGGGGGGACGATCCGTGCCTGGCGGCCTGCCGGGGCGGTCAGCCGACGACCGCGACCATGGCGATCGACACGAGGATTCCGGGACGTTCGACGCCCAGCCGGCTGACGCACCGGGGCGGTCGTACGCCGGGGAAGAACTCGTCGAAGACCTCGTTGACACCGTCGGCGTCCTCGGGACGTCGCAGCAGGGTGTGCACCATGACGGCGTCCCCGAGGCCGGCGGCGCCGGCGGCGAGCAGGATGGCCTCACAGTTGCGCAACGCCTGACGGGTCTGCTCCTGAACGGTGTCGCCGGCGAACTCACCGGTCTTGACGTCCACCCCGATCGTGCCGGCGACGTAGACGGTGTCACCGGCCTTCACCGCCTGGCTGTACGACGGGAAGGACGGGGCATGGGGGGTGGAGATGACCTCTCCGGGCATCGCGGTCTCCTGTCCGGTTTCTTGCTTCAGCGGCCGGATGCCGGCCGTACCGCAAGAGTGGTGACGGGCCGTTTGATGAGGCGTTTGATGTGGCGGCTGTCGGATGGGCGGCGGCGCGAACCGCATCGAGGGTTCACAATCGCGGCAGGAGACGTGAAGGGAGTCCGGTGGCCGCGATCATTCAGCTCCTCGGGCGCCCGGACATCCACCGGCAGCACGAGCAACGCGGCCGCCCGCGGGGGCACAAGGCGTGGTCGCTGCTCGCCGTGCTGGCGCTCGGTGAGCAACCGCCGTCCCGGCAGAGCCTCGGCCGCATGCTGTTCCCGCGTGCCGACGACGCCGCGGCGGCTCTGCGCTGGGTGCTGTCGGAGCTGCGCCGGGGGCTGGGCACGGACGCGGTGATCGGTGGGGATCCGGTGACGCTCGAACTGTCGGCCGGCACCGTGATCGACGTACGGCAGGTGTTGTCCGGGCAGGCCGCCGGGGACGGCGAACTGCTCGCCGGAATACATCTGCCGGACTGCCCCGAGTTCGAACTGTGGCTCTCCCACCAGCGGGAACGTGTGTCCCTGGCGACGCATGCGGCGCTGCGGGCCGCGATCGGCGCCCAGCTCGGGGCGCAGCGACCGGCGGAGGCGGTGCGGCTGGCCCGGCGGCTCGTCGCGCTGGCACCGCTGGAGGAACGGCATCACGTTCTGCTGGTCAGCAGTCTGGCCCGGGCCGGGGACCGGGCCGGCGCACGGTCGGCGGTGACCGCCTGCGCCCGGTTGTTCGCCGAGGAACTCGGTGTCGACCCGTCGCCCAGGGTGGCGCAGGCGGTCCGGGCGCCGGCCGGTGGGCTGACCGTACTGCCGGACGGGCGGCGGCTGACGGCCCGCCTGGAGATCGAGGCGGGTAAGGCGGTGACCGCCGCGGGTGCCGCCGCCGACGGGCTGGAACGGCTTCGCCTGGCGGTGCGACTCGCCGACGACCTGGGTGATCCGGTCATCCAGGGCGAGGCGTACGTGGCGTTCGGGGCCACCGTCGTGCACACGGTGGCGCTGACCGAACGCGAGGGCGTGGCCGCCCTGCGGCGGTCCCGCGATCTGGCGCGGGCAACCGGTGACCGGTCCACGGCAGCAAGTGCCGCACGTGAGCTGGCCTTCGTCGCGACGGGAGCGCGGCGCGGCGCCGGCGAGTTGCTCCGGCAGGCTCGCGAGCTGGCCACCGACGACGGGAAGCTGTCGGCGACGCTGGGGGTGGAGGCGATCGCGCTGGTCGACAGCGGCCGGTTCGACGCGGCCACGCGTCGGCTGCGCAGGTCGGTCGAGCTGGCGGACCGGGCCGGCGAGCCGCGCAAGGTGGTGTGGTCGCTGACCCAGCTGGCCCGGGCCGGCCTCGCGGCCGGTGATCCGGCGGATGCCCGGTCCTGCGCCGAACGGGCTCAGGTGCTCGTCGCCGAACAGCGGTGGACCGCGTTCCTGCCGTTCGTGCAGGCCGTGTCGGCGGAGCTGGACATCCGCGAGGATCGTCTGGACAGTGCCGGTGAGCTGCTGTCGTGTGCCTGGACCACGGCCGTGCGGCTGGCCGATCCGTGCTGGCTGGCGATCACCGGGCGGGGACTGGGTCTGCTGGCGGCCCGGCAGGGTGACGTCCCGGCGGCGATGCGATGGCTGGACAGCGCCTACCACCGGACCAGTGATCTGCCGCCGCAGGTGTGCCGGTGGATCGACGCGGCCACCATCGACACGATCTGCGACGTGGCGACGACCCACCGGCTGCCCCGGGCCGCGGCGAGCGTCACCGAACTCGAGGCGCTCGCCCATCATGCGCGGATGCCGCTGTACGCGGCGCGCGCCCGCACGTACCGGGCCCGGCTCGGAGCCCGTACCTGACGCATTCCAGAAGCACGGCGGAACCGTCCTGAGTAACGGCTGACGGTCCGGCTCTTGCGGTGGTGATTTGCGCGCGGAACCGGTGGCCCGGTCGAACATGACGTCGGCCCACGGGCTTAATCCCCGGGGCGTACGGCGGTCCTTCCGGATGTGTTCCGCGGGCCGATGCCGGGGCACCGCGAATACGGCACGGTTACCGAATGTTCTTCTTCTCCCACCGGAGCCACCGGATCAGGCGACCGCAAACGCCGGTGACGCCGATCACGTCCGCTGATGAATCCCTCCCGCGTACGCGGGCGTCCTCCTTGGTGTGAAAGCGATTCCGGCCGGCGCGGGAAAGCCCGTGATGCCGGCCCGGCGTGAACGCGTCGCCTGATTCCAGCCGACCGTATTTCCTCTTTCTGAATGGTGGAGTGGCCCCTTCATGCCCGGAACAGCAAGAGCGCCTTTCATGGCCACGCATCCGCTGAACACCCTCGACCGGATCCGGCAGGACAGTCCGCTCGGCTGGAGGGCCGCCGGCTACGCGATCAGCGCCGTCTTCGCGGCCGGTGTCGCTGTCCTCGCCGGTCAGCAGGTGCAGGCGTCGTGGGGGCGGTGGGCTGTCGGCGGGTACGTGCTGGCCGCTGCCGTCACGTTGCTGTGGCGGCACCCGGCAGCGCGTACCGCCGCCGCGATGACCGCCTTCCTCGCGGCGGTCGTCGCACCGCTGGTATGGCTGGTGACCGGTGGGCGGGACATGCCGGCCACCGGCATGGGCGCCCTGACCGTGGTCAGACGGGCCGGCCGTCTGCTGCTCGAGACGGGCAGCCCCTACCTGCCGATGGAGCAGTTGACCGGGCCGGAGTCGCTGAACCCGTACGGCCCGCCGCTGACCGTCTTCGGCCTGCCGCACGCGTTCGGTCTCGACGGATGGGCCGGCAACCCGCGGACCTGGTTCGGGTTGAGCGCGGTGGTGCTGGGATCCGCGGCGCTGCGCCACCTGCGAGCCGACCGGCCGGCGACGGCACTGGTCGCGGCCTTCGCGTCACCGGTGCTGGCGTTGCCGTTCGTGCTCGGCGGGACCGATCTGCCGGTGCTGGGTCTGCTGGCGATCAGTGCCGCCCTGCTGGCCCGCGGCTCACGGCCGGGTCTGGCCGGTGCCGCGCTGGGGGTGGCGTGTGCGATGAAGGTGACCGCCCTGCCGGCCGTCCTGGTGCTGGTGATGATGCTGCTGGCCCGCGACGGGCGGCGACCGGCGCTCGTCTTCACCGGTTCGGCTCTGCTCGCCGCGCTGGTGTCCGCCGTCGTCACGGCGCCGGCCATGCTGACCGGCCCGTACGACCTGTTCCGCAACATGGTTCTGTTCCCGCTGCGGCTGACACCGCAACAGACCACCGCGGCGAGTCCGATGCCCGGTCAGATGGTCGCGACCGGCGAGTCCGGCAAGCTCCTGATGACGGTCTTCCTGGTGCTTCTGATCACGGCGGTGTGTGCCTGCCTGTGGCGGCGTCCCGCCCGCGACATCGACACGGCACTGCTGCAGATGACCGTCATCTGGACGCTGATCTTCAGCCTCGCGCCGTCGACCCGCTACGGCTACTTCATCTACCCCCTGCTGACCCTGGGCCTGCACCGGCTGATCCGCGCCCGGGGCCCGGAACGGGTCCCGGGCGGACGACCGGCCGGGAAGCAGCCCGTCACCCGGTAGCCGGAGCTCGCCCCGATGTTCACCACCCTGCTCGACCTGCTCGGCCTCACCGAGGCCGCCGACCGCCGGACCCGGGAGTTCTCCACCGGCATGCGGCAGCGGCTCAACCTCGCCACCGCGCTTCTCGGCGACCCGCCGGTCCTCCTGCTCGACGAGACCGCCAACGGCCTCGACCCTGCTGCGTGACGCCCGGCCGGACGGCGCCGCGCCGCGGGTCGACGACGCCGGCGAAGGCCGCCTGCGGGTGTCCGGCATGGCGGCACCCGCGATCGCCGACCTCGCCGCCGCACACCGGCTCAGGGTGCACGAGCTGGCCACCGAGAGCGCCAGCCTCGAACAGCTATTCCTTCACGTGACCAGTGACGAGACGCATCTGACCAGCGACGGGGCGGGCACATGAAGAACCTGATCAAGGCAGAGATCCGCCGGCTCCTCGCCACCCGCATGTGGGGTGGCCTGCTGCTCGCCGCGATCCTGATCGGCGGCGGCCTGATGGGTGCGATGGCGATCGTCGGGCCGGAGAACTTCCACCCGCCCATGCCGGGGCTGGACACCGAGACCGGTGTCCGCGCCGTCCTCGGCATTCTCGGCTACACCGCCTTCGTCCCGGCCGCCGCCGGCGCCCTCGCCATGAAGTCCGAGTACCGGCACGGCACCGCCGCCGTCACGTTCCTGTTCGCGCCCCGCCGCGGGCAGGTCCTCGCGGCCAAGCTGGCCACCTACGGCGCCGCCGGACTGGCCTACGGGATGCTGCTGGCCGGGACCGCCGCCGCGGCCCTGTTCGCCGTCACCGCCGCTCGCGGTATGGACCTCGGGCTCCCGGCCGGCACCGTGCTCGTGCTGCTCGCCCGGATCGGCCTCGCCATGGTCGTCTACCTGCTGATCGGGGTCGGCATGGGCGCCCTGCTGCGCAACCAGGTCGCCGCCCTGTGCGTCGTGATCGGCTACCTGTACATGGGTGAGCCGCTGCTCATGATGATCCCCGGCGTGAACGTCCTCTATCCGGTCCTGCCGGGCGGGGCCACCGCCGCCCTCACGGATTTCACCTATCTCGCGGACGCCGTGTCCCGGGAACTCGGTACCACGGCGGTCAGTCTTCTGCCGCCGGCGGCCGGTGCACTGCTGCTCCTCGGGTACGCGCTGGCCGCCGCCCTGGTCGCCGTCGTCCTGCCGATGCGCCGCGACGTGACCTGACCGGCCGGGGCCTGCTGGACCTGACCGGCCGGGGCCGGTGGACATGACCGGGCCGGGGCCCGGTGGTCGCACACCGGGCCCCGTGGGCCGTGGGAGCGGATCTACCCGGCCCGGGCGATGCAGATGCGCGCGTTCAGACGGGCGCCGGCCTCGTAGAACATGTATTCCACTCCCCCGTCGGTGCCGAACGACGGCGCCGCCACCCGGCCGTTGTCGGACGCCACGGGGGTGTGGAACGCGCCGAGGTGGACCTCCCGGTCGAAGCTGTTGCCGACCTCGGTGATCCGCATCCGGCCGTCGTTGCCGTGGTACGCGACGTACGTGGTGCCGTTGCGCACGACCACGTGCGGCCCCGAGATGTCGGTGAGTCCGTCCCCGGCCGGGTTGATCAGCGGTGTCTGAGCGAACTGCCACTGGTCCCAGCCGTTCGGTGACCAGCCGTGATAGATGTGCCGCTTCCCGTTGAGCACGCCCATGTAGACCATCACGTAGCGGCCGCTGTGCGCGAACACGCGGGCGTACGAGGTCTCGGTCAGGCCGGGCACGAGCCGGGTGCTCAGGATCGGTGTCTCGTCACGGAAGGTGAGCCCGTCCGAGGACCGCGCGACCCGGGTCGTGGTGTTCTCACCGTGGTAGTAGAGGTAGAACTGCCGGGCCGACGGGATCCAGGTCACGTGCGGCGACGACACGTGCGACACGGTCGTGCTGGGCAGCACGTTGTCGATCACCGGGTTGCCGGTGTACTCGGTGAACGGGCCGGCCAGCGAGTTCGCGTAGGCTACGCAGATGCCGCCGGGCTTCTCGTGCGGCGCGTAGTACAGGTAGTAACGCCCGCGAGCGCCGCTGATCTTGTCGTAGACGCCGCGGATGCACGGGAAGATGAACTCGCCGGTCGGGTTGTACCGCAGCGGCATGGTGAGCGCGTCGCGCAGGTAGGTGTAGGTGGGCATGCCGGCCGGTCCAGCGGCCTGCGCCGCGCGGGGTGACACGAACAGGCCGGCGGCACCGGTCACGGCGGCGCCTTTGATCAGGGAGCGTCGATTCACGATCCAACCCCTTTGCGGGTATGGATGACCGGCGCCGTTCCACGGTGGAGCGGATCGGCGCGGCCGATGGCGAGGACACCTCGGATGCATCGAAGTTTCGTCATCGTGAACTGACCTGGTCAAGGTGCTAATACCTATTACTCCTGGGCTTTCCTTGACGGCCGCCGATCCGGTGCCCCACGATCTCCCCAGTTTGTTAATGCGTATTACCGGCGTAACAGAGGGGACCCGCAACGGTGTCGTCAAGCAACAGGCGGGTGACTCAACAGGACATCGCCCGGATGACCGGCGTCAGCCAGACCACGGTCTCGATGGTGCTCAACGAACGTGAGGACGCCGCCCGGATCGCTCCGGAGACCCGCGAACGGGTTCTCGCGGCGATCCGCCGGACCGGCTACGTGGCCGACCCGATCGCACGCCGGCTGGCGGCGCAACGCAACCGCTTCCTGGGCGTCTTCACCTACGAGCCGGTGTTCCCGGCCGGGCTCGGCGACTTCTACCACCCGTTCCTCGTCGGGATCGAGGAGTGCGCCGAGAGCATCGGCTGCGACCTGCTGCTGTTCACCAGCGCGCCGGTCGTGGACGGGCGGCGGCGGATCTTCCACTCCGACAACCGGTTGCGGCTGGCCGACGGCTGCATCCTGCTGGGTCGCTGGCTCGATCCGGAGGAGTTGTCCCGGCTGATCGCCGAGGGGCAGCCGTTCGTCAGCGTGGGCCGCCGCGACGACGCGGGCGGGCCGGTGCCGTACGTGGGCGCCGACTATCCGGCGGCCACCGCGGCGCTGGTCCGGCAGGCCGTCGAGCTGGGCCACCGGCGGCTCGCCTACGTGGGCGAGGGTGCGGGCGCCGAGTCGCACGCCGACCGGTTGCGCGGCTTCACCACGGCGGCCGGGGAAGCCGGCGTCACCGCGGTCCATGTGCGCTTCACCGACCCGGTAGCGGTCCTGGACGAATTGTCGAAACGGCAGGTCACGGCCATTTTCGTGGAAGAGTTCGCGGACGGGGCGGTGCTGGCCGAGGAGGCCGGGCGCCGTGCTCTGCGCGTACCGGATGATGTCTCCTTCCTGGCCCTCGGGGATCCGACCCGGCCGGCCAGCACCGATCTGGAGTTCACCGGATTCCGGATCCCGCGACGGGAGATGGGCTGGCAGGCCGTCGAGGTGCTGTCGGCGATCCTCGACGGAACCATCCGGCACGGGGAAGGCGGCGAGCTTCAGCGTCTGCTGCCGTGCGAACCGGTGGCCGGGGCGACGCTGGCGGTGGCCCGTGCGTGAGAAGCATGCCGACGTCCTGGTGATCGGTGGCGGTCTCGGCGGGGTGGCGGCGGCGCTTGCCGCGCTGCGGGCCGGGCGGACCGTGTTGCTGACCGAGGAGCACGCGTGGCTCGGCGGACAGTTGACCAGCCAGGCCGTGCCACCCGACGAGCACAGCTGGGTGGAACGGTTCGGGGTCACCGCGAGCTACCGGGCGCTGCGCGACGGGATCCGGGACTACTACCGCGCCCACTACCCGCTGACCGATCGGGCCCGCCGCACCCGCGACCTCAACCCGGGCGCCGGGCACGTCAGCCGGCTCTGCCACGAGCCGCGGGTGGCCGTGGCGGTCATCGAGGCGATGCTCGCGCCCTACCGCGGGTCGGGGCGGCTCACCGTGCTGCAGCCGGCCGTGCCGGTGGCCGCGGACACCGACGGCGACCGGGTCACCGCGGTGACCGTTGGTCACCTCGGCGACGAGATCGTGCTGACCGCGCCGTACGTTCTGGACGCCACCGAGACCGGCGACCTGCTACCGATGACCGGAACCGAATACGTGACCGGCGCCGAGTCGCGGGCCGAAACCGGGGAACCGAACGCGCCGGAGATCGGCGACCCGGCGAACATGCAGGCGCTGTCGGTGTGCTTCGCGATCGACCACGTCGACGGCGACCACACCGTCGACCGGCCGGCCCGCTACGACTTCTGGCGCTCGTACCAGCCGTCGTTCTGGGGTGCGCCGATGCTGTCCTGGCAGACTCCGAACCCGCGCACGCTGCAGATCTCCACCCGGTCGTTCACCCCCAATCCGGACGACGACCCGTGGCTGGTCAACGCCGACCAGCGGGTCAACCCGGGTGACGGCAACCTGTGGACGTTCCGGCGGATCGCCGCGCGGCGCAACTTCACCGGTGGTCTCTACCCGAGTGACATCTGCCTGGTGAACTGGCCGATGATCGACTACTTCGAGCAGCCGTACGCCGGCGCGCCCGACCCGACGGCCGTCGAACGCGCCGCCCGGGAACTGTCCTTCTCGGTGCTGTACTGGCTGCAGACCGAGGCACCCCGCTCGGACGGTGGCACCGGCTGGCCCGGCCTGCGGCTGCGCGGTGACGTCACCGGCGGTGCGGACGGCCTCGCGATGGCACCGTACGTCCGCGAGTCCCGCCGGATCCGCGCCGAGTACACCGTCGTCGAGCAGGACCTGTCACTGGAGATCCGCGGGGACAAGGGCGCCGCGTCGTACGCCGACTCGGTCGGGGTCGGCATGTACCGCATCGACCTGCACCCGTCGACCGGCGGTGACAACTACATCGACGTCGCCTCGTGCCCGTTCGAGATCCCGCTCGGCGCGCTGATCCCGCAGCGGGTGGAGAACCTGCTCCCGGCCGGCAAGAACATCGGCACCACGCACATCACCAACGGCTCGTACCGGCTGCACCCGGTGGAGTGGAACGCCGGCGAGGTGGCCGGGGCGCTCGCCGCCTTCTGCCTGGGCCGCGGCGTGTCCCCGCGAGCCGTCCGTAACACCCCTGACCTGCTCTCCGAGTTCCAGAACCACCTGAGCGCCGACGGTGTCGAGCTGCGCTGGCCCGACATCGGCGGTTACTGAGAGGAGAACCTTGATGCGCAGAACCCTTGCCGCGATATCCGTCTGTGCCCTGCTCGGCCCGCTGACCGCCTGTGGCGGTGAGGAGTCCCCGGCGGGCGGGCCGGTCACGCTGCGGATGACCACCTGGTCGGCGAACCCGGCCCACGTCGAACTGTTCAACTCGATCGCCGCCGACTACTCCAAGACCAACCCGGACGTCAGCGTCACCTTCGAGGCGCTGCCGCTGGAGAACTACACCACCACGGTGACCACGCAGATCGCCGGCGGGAACCCGCCCGACATCGCGTGGATCCTGGAGGGCGCCGCACCCGACTTCGTCGCCTCCGGGGCGCTCACCCCGCTCGACGACAGCATCGAGAACACTGCCGACCTCGCCCCGGCCGCCACCGCGCTGTGGAGGAAGGACGGCAAGCTGATGGGCTACCCGTTCTCGACCTCACCGTTCGGCGTGTTCGTCAACACCGACCTGCTGAAGCAGGCCGGGCAGACCCTGCCCGAGGGCGGCAAGTGGACCTGGGACAGCGCGGTCGCCGCCGCCTCGGCCACCGCTACCAAGACCGGCAAGCAGGGCCTGGTGATCCGCGACTTCGACTACAAGGAGTGGAGCAACCTGGCCACCGTGTTCCGTGGCTGGGGCGCCGACGCCTGGACCGCGGACGGCAAGACGTGCGGCTTCGACCAGCAGCCGATGGTCGACGCGATGTCCTTCCTGCACAAGGCGATCTTCACCGACAAGGCGCTGCCGGCACCCGGCGTGGCCGCCGACTTCTTCGCCGGTGAGTCGGCCATGACGATCGCCCAGATCTCCCGGGCGTCGCTGCTCAAGGACGCGAAGTTCGGCTGGACCCTGGTGCCGCTGCCGGCCGGGCCGTCCGGTGCGTACTCGGTGATCGGGCAGGGTGGTCTCGGGGTGCTCAAGAAGGGTAAGAACGCCGAGGCGGCGAGCGGTTTCGTCAAGTTCTTCACCAGCCCGGCCAACTCCGGGAAGCTCGCTCAGTTCTTCCCGCCGCCGCGGCAGTCGCAGCTGAACGCCACCACCCTGGCCAAGGCCAACCCGCTGCTCAAGCCGGAACAGTTGCAGGACGTGGTGATCGACGGCATCGCCACCGGCGTGGTGAAGCCGAGCCACACCGGCAGCGCCGAGATCAGCCAGGCGGTACGGTCCGCGCTCGACCCGATGTGGAAGCCGGACGCCGACGTACCCGGCGTGCTGCGCGGTGTCTGCACCGCGATCCAGCCGCTGCTCGCCAAGTGACCCTGCTGCAGGACCGGGCCGTCACGGCCCGGTCCGCCCCCGGCCGCCCGTCGTTCTGGACCACCCGCCGGCGTGACCAGCTCACCGGGTACCTGTTCATCACGCCGGCCCTGCTCGGCGCGGTCGTCTTCGTCTTCCTGCCGCTCGTGCTGGTCGTCTGGTACAGCCTGCACGAGTGGAACGTGCTTGCCGACACGTTCGACTTCGTCGGTTCGGAGAACTACCGCAAGCTGGCCGAGGACCCGAACGTGCCGGCGGTGCTCCGGGCCACCGGCCTGTTCTCGGTGGGTCTGGTCGTACTCAATCTCGGTCTGGCCCTGTCGCTCGCCGTTCTGCTCAACCAGAAATTGCGCGGCACCACCGTGTTCCGGGTGCTGTTCTTCTCGCCCGTCGTGGTGTCGCTGCTGGCCTGGACGATCGTGTGGGGTTTCCTGCTGCAGGACAACGGTGGTGTCAACGGCCTGCTCTCGCTGTTCGGGATCGACGGCCCCAACTGGCTGCGGTCCGGCGGCACGGCGATGGCCTCGGTCGTCGTCGTGCAGGTCTTCAAGAACGTCGGCCTCAACATGGTGCTGTTCCTGGCCGCGCTGCAGGGCGTACCGCAGGAGCTCTACGAGGCGGCCCGCACCGACGGCGCCGGGCCGTGGACGGTCTTCCGGCGGATCACGCTGCCGCTGATCAGCCCGACCATCCTGCTCACCTCGATCATCACGGTGGTCGGGTCACTGCAGGTGTTCGCGCAGATCAATGTGCTCACCCAGGGCGGTCCGGGCACCTCGACCACGGTGCTCGTCTACTACCTGTACCAGCAGGCGTTCCAGTTCCACGCCTTCGGTTACGGCTCCACCCTGTCGGTCCTGCTGTTCCTCATCGTGCTGGCACTGACCGTGCTCCAGTGGCAGATGCGCAAGAGGTGGGTCTTCCATGAGTCTTAGAACCCGAATCTTCCTGTACGGGCTGCTGCTCGTGCTGTGCGTGCCGTTCGTCTTCCCCACCTGGTGGATGATCACCAGCTCGTTCAAGCCGAACGCTTCGATCTTCGTGTTCGACTTCGCGCCGAGCACCTGGTCGCTGGAGCCGTGGCGGCAGGTGTTCACCATGCAGCCGTTCGCCCAGCAGTACTTCAACAGCGCCTACATCGCCGTGATCGTCACGCTCGGCACCCTCGTCGTGGCGTCGATGGCCGGGTACGCCTTCGCCCGGATCCGCTTCCGCGGGCAGAACGCGCTGTTCCTGTTCGTGCTCACCGGCCTGCTCGTTCCGAGCGAGGTGACGATCGTGCCGCTGTTCCGGATGTTCAACAGTCTCGGCATGGTCGACACCCACTGGCCGCTCATCCTGGTCCCGATGCTGGGACCGCCGAGCGTGCTGGCGACGTTCATCATGCGGCAGTTCTTCATCACGCTGCCGGGTGAGCTGGAGGAGGCCGCCCGGATCGACGGCCTGGGCCGTCCGGCGATCTTCCGGAGGATCGCGCTGCCACTGGCGCGGCCCGCACTGGGAGCCGTCGCGATCTTCACATTCCTGCACAGCTGGAACCTGTACCTGGAGCCGGTCGTATACATCTCGTCGCAGACGAAATACACGCTGCCGCAGGCGCTCACCCAGTTCACCGACGCATACCAGGGACAACTGTGGAACGTGCAGCTGTCGGCGGCGTCGATGACGGCGATCCCGGTGCTGATCGTCTTCGTGATCGCCCAGCGGCAGTTCATCGAGGGCCTGGCCCATACCGGGCTGAAGGGCTGAACGGGATCGTGTGCCCGGGGCTGTCCGGCCCCGGGCACACGCGCCGTCAGTCGGTGACCGTACCGTCGATCACCGGACCGGTGACCGGGTCACCGAAGTCGGCCGGGTAGATCTCCGTCGCGAACCGGACGTGCTCGGTGCCCTCGGCCGCACCGTCGGTGATCGTCGGCACCGTGAGCTGGACCGAGGTGGTACCCGGTTCGATGACCAGGAACGGCTGCAGGCTGGTGCCGGACAGCGGCCGGGACGGCTCGGGGCTCTCGAACGCGTTCTCCTCGTACCAGGCCGGGTCGACGTCGGTCGACGACAGCTCCGGCCCGGCAGGCGGCGCCTGCGGCGTGAACAGCAGATAGAGGTAGTCGTCCGCAGGCGCGGACAGGGTGGCCGTCCACACCACCGCGGAACCCTCGGCGGCGGTCGCCGGGGCCGGCGTGAAGGTGATCGCCGGCATCGGGTCGTCCTCGTTCACGTCGACGCCACCGTCGTAGTCGCCCACGACCGCGTTGCGAACCGCCTTGGCAGCCAGCGGATACCGCCGGTCACCACCGAACGTGGTGTTGCCGACGACCGAGATCGGCACCTCGATCCTCGAGGCGCCCGGCGCGACGTCGGCCACCCACGAGTTCACGTCCCCGGTCCGCACGTCGGCCAGGAACAGCCGGACGGCGGCCCGCTGACGGCCGCTCACCGACACCGGCACCGAGTAGGTGGCGGTGCCCGAGTCGCCCTCCTCGACGGCCAGGTTGCCGACGTCGACGCGGGAGAGCGGCGCCGGCCGCGGCGCGGGCGTACCGGGACGCCAGCCCCAGGCGTCGATCAGCCACGCCGGGCCCTCACTGCGCGGGGTGATGTCGAGCTGTGACACCGCCCGTACGCCACGCGGCAGGGTGAGCCGCACCTCCTGGCCCCAGTACGAGGTGGTGTAGTCGGTGCCGGGCACGCCGCTGATCGTGGCGGTGCCGAGCTCGGTCCGCTTGCCGCGGTCGTCGGTGACGGCGACGCCGAACGAGGTGGCCGGTGCGTTCGGCGGCACGACCAGGCGCAACGCCAGAGCCTGGGAACCGGCCACCGGCACCGCGCGGGCCGGCTTCAGCGTGGCGGTCGCGGTGCCGTCCAGCGCGACCGCGTACCGGCCGGGCTCGGGCACCGTGAACGGCACGAAGTGCGGCGACGGGCTGCTGAACGCCTCCGTCACCAGGCAGGCGTCCTCGGGCCGGGCCGCGACCTGCTCACAGAGCCGGGCGTTGCCCACGGTCAGGGCCTTGTCCGGGATGATCACGCGAGTGCGGTTGCCGCCGAGCGCGTGGGTCAGCACCGTGGCCGGGCCGGCCGACGGCGCCCGCACACCGGAACCGTCGAGCAACGGCCGGACCCGGTCGTCGCCACCGACGAACAGGTGTGCCGCCGCCGCCAGATAGGTCGCTCCGGCGGTCTGCTGCTGCTGCGGGGTGAGCCGGGCCGGGGCCACTCCGGGCGTGCACAGCGGGTCGTCCTCGCCGGCGAAGTCGTCGAACGCCGGTCCGACGGCCTGTCCCGGCGTCCACTCGGTGTTGAAGTAGTTGTGATTCGCGCCGACCATGTACAGCGCGCTGTGCAGGGCCCGGCCGGAGCTGACTCCGCGCGTGGCGTCGATGTACATCTGGCCCTGCAGGTCCGAGACGTCGCCGTCACAGCCGGGCAGGATCGTCGCCGACGGCACGTCCGGCTGCGGGTTGTGACCGAACACGGTCGGGCCGATGAGGAACAGGCCGCCGATCTTCCAGCGCACCGGGCCCCGATAGTCGTCCTGCGCGGCCGGCGGCGGGTTGAGACTGTCCAGCGCCGCCCGGTTCACGCCCTCGCCACCGCGCGAGTGGCCCATCAGGAACACCTTCGAGAGGTCCGCGCGGGGCGCCGAGCGTACGATCGCCGGAGCCTTGCCCCGTTTGTCGCCGGACCAGTCGGCCCAGAGCGCCAGATGCTTGCGGACCAGCGACGAGCGGGCCTGCGCGCCGCCGTCGTCGTCCGCGCGGTCCTGCGCGTTGACACCGTTGGCCGAGATCGACACGGTGACGTAACCCTGCGACGCCAGCAGCTCCTGCGCCTGCAGGTAGCCGCGGTGGCCGGGCACCGGCTCGGACGGGGCCGGGCACGGCCATTCGAGACTGATCGCCTCCGGGTCGTCGCCGGTGAAACAGGTCCAGTGGCGGCCGTGCAGGAACAGCGCGAGCGGCCGCTTGCCGGGCGCGTTCTTCGGCGCCACCACGACGCCCTGCATCTCGACCGGCTGCGGGTAGGTCGACAGCTTCACGCCGGGCAGCGAGTACTCGCCGGTCGTCGTCGCGTACGGGCCCTTCACGCCCGGGTCGGTCCCGTGCGCCGGCAGGACCGGGGCGGTGGCCGGAGCGGTTTTCGCCCGGCGCTGCGCACGCGCCGGTGCCGCCGCGTCGACCCGCTTACCGCCGATCCGGACCTGCAGATCCGCCGGGCGGCCCGGGAGACCGTCCTTGAGGACGAACGTCCGCAGATCGTCGGTGCTGTCGGCGCGGCCGAGAAGCCGGTTGCCGGACCAGAACTCCACCGCGGCATCGCCCGGCGGGATCGGGCGCTCACTGGTCCAGGTGAGACTCCGCTCGTCGGCCGACCAGCCGGGCGGAAGCGTGCTGGGGCTGGGTTCCGACGGCACCGCCCCCGCGGGCACCGCCGATCCGAGCAGAAGTGTGCTCGCCGCCATCACGGCGACCAAGATTCTTCGCATGGAGCCCGTTCTAGCGGGTCCATGCAAATATTTAGATAGACTTTGAAGCGGTTGGCACGCTTACCACACGGAATCGCTTCGCCAGGACCTCGGTGTCGTCATCGACGGTGAAGTCGGGATCGCCCAGTTCGCCCCGAACTTCGGCGCTGTGCCACATCTCTTCGTGACCCGCCCGCCACTGCGCCACCGACTCATCTCCCTCGCCCTCGTCGAGGACGTGCTGAAGATCCATGTCGGCGAGTCGCACGACGCGCACATCGGTCAGCTCGATCGTCGCCACGGGCACCTCGTGGGAGTCGACGACCACGAGTCGCTGGCCTGCCTCGGGCGGGGACTCCCCCTCGGCCGCATATCCCAGCATCAGCGCCGACGTGGTCGTCTTGGCGCCGGACAGCACCGCGGCGACCAACCGGTCGCGCAACGGCCCGGGAAACCCGAACTCCATCCGGGGAAGCTCATGATCAGTCATCCCGCGACCGTACCGCCGGTGACCGTTCCGGCCCTCAGCATTCTCGGCCGCGCAGGTTCAGCCGGACTGCAGCGGGAGGACGAAGCGGCGCGAATCCTCGCGGCTGTCGGTGAATCCCAGGCTCTCGTAGAACAGATGGGCCGGGTAGCGGTGGCTGCTGCTGTTCACCTCGATGAACAGGCAGCCGGCGGACCTTGCCCGGTCCTCGGCCGCGCCGATCAGCATGCGGCCCGCTCCCCTGCCCCGGGCCGCCTCGTCGACGACCAGGGCGGCCAGACGGCCGAACTTGCCGGTCACCTCCAGCAGCGGGGTCACGTGCAGTGCGGCCATGCCGACCAGGGCTCCGTCGTCGTCGGCGCCGAGCAGGGCGCTCGCCCGGTCGCCCAGCCAGTAGTCCAGGCGCTGGCGGACCTCCCGCTCGGTGGACGGGAAACCCAGCTGTTCGAGCAGGACGGCCAGGCGCGCCGCGTCACCGTGGTGGATGGGCCGGATGTGCATCCCCAGACGGTAGACCGTCCCCGTCGCCGGCACCGGGTCAGCGTGCGTCTTTCTGATCACCGGCGACGGTCCGTGGCCACCAGTCGTCCGGGCCGGTATCCCGGATCTCGGCGAGCAGTGCGCGGCCGGCCTCGGTCGTGACCGACCCGGCGAGGTAGTCGATCCAGCGTTCCTGCAACTCGGGACGGTCGGCCAGACTCTCCCGGACGTGCAGCACCGAGTCGAGCGCGTCGGCGTCGCGGGCGATGCGTGCCTCGACGGTGTCCTGGCCGAGCCATTGGGCGGCCCGGTCGCGGATCATGTCGCGGGCGGCCGCGGGCAGGGCCGCGGTCTGGTCGTCGATCACCCGCCGGAACGGTTTCGGCTCGTCGAGGTACCGGCGTGTCAGGTGGTGCATGTCGCCGAGCCGCGCTTCCGGGAGGTCGTGCAGCAGGGCGAGTGCCGCCGCCCGGTCGGGATCGGCGCCGGCCGTCGCGGCGAGTGTCATCGCGATCAGCGCGGTGCGGAACGAGTGGTCGGCCACGGACTCCCGGTTCGCCATCCGGGCCAGCGGCCAGCCGCTGCGTTCCGTCCGTTTCAGTACGCCCGCCTCGTACAGGAAGTCGGCGGTGCCGGCCTCGTCAGGCATGGCCGGTCACCTCGCCGGGGGGCCGGGCGGTCCGGGTGCCATGGCTTCTCCGGCGGGGCGGCACCGTCATCCGATGCCGATCGGGAGCTCCGCGAAACCGCGCAGCACCAGCCGGTCGCGCAGTTTCGGCTCGCCGGCCAGGGCGATGCCCGGCAGCATGGTCAGCAGCAGCGGGAAGGCGACCTGTGCCTCCAGCCGGGCCAGTGGCGCCCCGAGACAGTAGTGGGCGCCGCCGCCGAACGAGACCGGCTGGACGGCGGGCCGGTCCGGGTCGAATCGGTGCGGGTCGGGATAGCGTTCCGGGTCGCGGTTGGCGGCACCGAGCAGCAGGTTGATGTCGGCGCCGGTCGGCAGGTACAGCCCGTCGCCGAGGTCGAGCGGCTCGGCGGCGTAGCGGGCGGCGAACTGGACCGGCGAGTCGTAACGCAGGATCTCCTCGACGAAGGCGGGCGCCAGCTCCGGGTCGGTGCGGAGCCGGAGGGCCTGATCGGGGTGGTCGAGCAGCACCTTCAGGCCGGTGCCGAGCAGGTTGGTGGTCGTCTCGAAGCCGGCGACCAGCAGCAGCACCAGGTTGGACAGCAGTTCGGCCCCGGTCAGACCGGAACCTTCGGCGGCCAGGGCGCTGGTCAGGTCCTCCCGCGGTGCCCGCCGGCGTTCGGCGATCAGGCCGATGAAGTAGTCCTCCAGTTCGCGGCCGGCCACGTCGGCCCGCCGCATCTCGTCCTCGGTGCTGATCGGTTCCAGGACCACGGTGAGGTCGGCGGCTCGCGCCCGGAACCAGGGCTGGTCGGCGTCGGGGACGCCGAGCAGGGCGCAGATCACCGCGATCGGCAGCGGGTAGGCGAACGCGCTCACGAAATCGGCGCGCTCCGGCATCGCCTCGATGAGATCCACGACCCGCTCGGCGATCACGTCGCGCAGCGCGGCCACCCGGCGGGCGGTGAAGGTGGCGGCCGCGGCACGCCGCATCCGGGTGTGGTCGGGTGGGTTGCTGAACAGCATCGACTGGACGATCGAGGCGACGCCCCGGTTCTCCCGCCAGTCCGGCCAGACGCTGTCGTAGACGGCGGCGTCAGCGACGCGGACGGCCGGGTCCCGGAGCAACCGGCTGGTCAGGGCATGGGTGGTGACGAACCAGCGCCCGTCGAGGGCCGCGAAGATCGGCGCGTGGGCACGCAGGACCTCATAGGCGGGGTACGGATCGCGGCGTCCCTCCGGCGCGAACAGTGATTCCAGCGCGGTGTGGAAATCCATCCGGCTCCGATCTCTGCGAACCGGCCAATCATGGTGATACGGCCGGGAATGGCACCGCCTACCGGCAGTAATCGGTGGTGACTCAATCGGATGCCACCACCGATTCGAACGTGAGGCGACGCGTCACCCGGCGGACTTGACCGCGATCCGCCCCTCGTCCATCCGCAGCAGGAGCAGTTGCGGGTTCACCTCTTCGAGCCATTCGTCGACGGCCCGTTTGGCGCCGTCCCACCAGCCGTAGTCGTCGAGCAGGAGTACGCCGCCGGGGACGAGCCGCGGCCAGAGGTGGTTCAATTCGTGGCGGGTCGATTCGTACCAGTCGGTGTCCAGGCGCAGGATGCTGATCTGCTCGGGGATGTCGCCCGGGATCGTGTCCTCGACCTTGCCCTTGTAGTAGTGGATCCGCTCGGCCGGGTATGCCGACTGCCCCATGGTGGCCTGCACGTCCTCGAACGAGGCGTACGCCCACACACCGGCGGTCTTCTCGCTGGCGGCGAGCATCTCGGAGGCGGGCCGGCCGTCGTGCCGCTTGTCGTGCTCGGTCGGTTCGCTCATCCCCTCGAACGTGTCGTAGAGGTGCAGGTCACGGCTGGTGTCGCTGTTCTCCAGCAGGGTCTTCGCGACGGCCAGCATGCTGCCGCCGCGCCAGACGCCGCATTCCACGATGTCGCCGGGGATCCGGTGGCGCACCACGTAGCGCACGGCGTAGACGAGCGCGTTGAGCTTCTCGGGTGAGGTCATGGTCCACGGCCGTACCGCGCGGATGATGTTCCGGGCCGCCTCGTCGTAGTCGACCGGGAACTTGATCTCCGGCGGCTTCGGCGGCGCGGCCTCAGCGACGGGCGCGGGCGCCGGTGCCGGCTTGGGCGCGGCCTTGGTCACCGGCCGCTTGACCTTGCGGAACTCATATCCGGTCAGGTTCCGCATCACTCGATTGACACCCTTGCGCATCATCACCGTCCGGAAGCTACAGAGTCCCGCAGGACGTGAATAGATTTCGTGATCAATTTGCGCAACACGCCAAATGCTGCCGTAACTGACATGGCCGCCGTTCCGGACAGCAGTACGGAACCCAGGCCACGACGATACCGCCAACCGTGCAGGTGGGGCGATCACTCTCGACGGCGGGTCGGTCACCGAAACGGCGTCCACCGAGCGGGCAGAAAAGGATATCGCGGTACCACCGGAAAATCCCCGGCCGGGCAGAATGGGCCGGTGAACCCGGCGAGAAAGCGCGTCCTGATCGGTGTCGGTGCCGTCGCCCTGCTGGCGGTCGTAGCCACCGGCACGACCGTCTGGTGGCGGTGGGACACGCAGCGCCAGCCACGGGTCGAGGACGTGGCCGCCGACATGAACACCGCCGTCGCCGACGCGGTCGTCGCGGCCGGACCGGAGGCCGCCGTCGCGGTCAGCCCGGTCGTCGCGGCGGCCGAATGCGAGCTCGGCCCCCTGCGGACCGGCAACGTCTTCACCGGCAAGGCCGACCTCTACACCGACCCCGGCTCCGAGGACGCCCTGATCACCACCATCGAACAGAACATGCCCGATCGGTACGCCGCCCGCCGCGGCCCGGCCGTGGCGGGTGTCCGCCCACTGCAGGCCGGCATCGGCGCCGTCGACCTGTCGGTACGGCGCCTCAGCCCCGGCTGGCTCGCGGTCACCGCCCGCAGCCGGTGCAGCCTCGCCGAGCCCGCCCCGGCGGGAAGCGGCACCCCCGACGCCACCGCGGTTTCCGGGCTGCTGGCCACGCTGGGCACCCGTCCCGCGGGCGTCACCGAGCAGCGGCTGCACTGCACCGCCGGTGACATCGTGACGGTCTCCGCGGTGAGCGAACCGGTCGGCACGGACCGGCTCATCGACCGGCTCGCGGCCTCCGTTCCGGCCGCGGCCCGCCGGTTCGCCGCCCGCGACGCCAACCGGATCACCTATCGCGACGGGTCCGTCTCCGTCGTCATCGCCGCCTCCGGACGGAGCGGCGATCACCGTGCAGCACACGACCCTCTGCTGAACGCCCGGACGAACGGCTCGACCCGGCCCGCCGAGCCCTCGGCGACATGCGACTCACAGACCCCGCCGTGCATAACAGAAAACGCTCAGCAGTTTTGTTCACGTTAATCTGAAGCGTCTTCGGCGAAAAGTGTTACGCAGGCCCTTGCTTCGCAGTCGTCGATCGACTGTGTTCCATTCTGAGCACCCTTGAGCTGGGCTTATGTTTCGAAGAATTCACGGAAAGTAGCCCGCCTTGAAACGCGGATAACCGTCTGGCAATATCACCGAACAGATGTGAGCGTTCCCATTCGCATCGAGCAGGGTCGCCCCCACGCACCCTGATCATCCCCCGAAAGGCAACACCATGACCAATCCCCCATCGGTACGCCGGAGGCTGCGCACACTCCTGCCGGCCGCACTCGCCACAGCCCTCGCCGCCGGCGCCGCCCTGGCCTTCGCGAGCACCTCGGACGCGGCGACCACCCTCGGCGCCTCGGCAGCGGCGAAGAACCGCTATTTCGGCGCCGCCATAGCCGCCGGGAGACTCGGCGACTCCACGTACACCACGATCCTCAAGCGCGAGTTCAACTCGGTCACCGCCGAGAACGAGATGAAGTGGGACGCCACCGAACCGTCCCGCGGCTCGTTCAACTACAGCGTCGGCGACCGGATCCTGGCCCAGGCACAGGCCAACGGGCAGATGGTCCGCGGGCACGCGCTGGCCTGGCACTCGCAGATGCCCGGCTGGGCGCAGCAACTGTCCGGCAGCACCCTGCGCTCGGCGATGCTCAACCACGTCGCCCAGGTCGCGGCCCACTACCGCGGGAAGATCCACTCCTGGGACGTGGTGAACGAGGCGTTCGCCGACGACGGCCGGGGCTCGCGGCGCGACTCCAGCCTGCAGCGCACCGGCAACGACTGGATCGAGGCCGCCTTCCGCGCCGCCCGGACCGCCGACCCCGGCGCCAAGCTCTGCTACAACGACTACAACACCGACGGCATCAACGCGAAGAGCACCGCCGTCTACAACATGGTCGTCGACTTCAAGGCCCGCGGCGTCCCGATCGACTGCGTCGGCTTCCAGTCGCACCTCACCAACAACGCGCCCGCCGACTACCAGGCCAACCTGCAGCGCTTCGCCAACCTGGGCGTCGACGTGCAGATCACCGAGCTCGACATCTCCGGCAGCAACCAGGCCAACGCGTACGCCGCGGTCACCAACGCCTGCCTCGCGGTGTCGCGCTGTACCGGGATCACCGTGTGGGGCATCCGCGACAGCGACTCCTGGCGCACCGGCGCCAACCCGCTGCTGTTCGACGCGAACGGCAACAAGAAGGCCGCCTACACCGCGGTGCTCAACGCCCTCAACGCCGGCGGCAGCACCCCCGACCCGTCCGCGCCGATCGACACGAGCGCCTGGTACGTGCTGGTCAACCGCAACAGCGGCAAGGCCCTCGACGTCTACAACCTGGCCACCAGCGACGGCGCCCGGATCACCCAGTGGGCCCACGGCAACGGCGCCTGGCAGCAGTGGCAGTTCGTGTCCTCCGGCAACGGCCTCTACCGGCTCAAGTCGAAGCACTCCGGCAAGGTCCTCGACGTCCACAACTTCTCGACCGCCGACGGCGGCGCGATCGTGCAGTGGGCCGACGGCAACGGCACCAACCAGCAGTTCAGTCTCCAGACGATCGACGGCTACCTGCAACTGATCAACCGCAACAGCGGCAAGGCCATCGAGGTGCAGGGCGCCTCGACGGCTGACGGCGCCAACATCGTCCAGTACTCCGACTGGAACGGCGCCAACCAGCAGTGGCAGCCCGTCCGGGTCGGCTGAGTCCCCCGTACATCCCCCGAGGTTCAAGGAGAAACACCCCATGACACCAACCCGGACACGCCGGAGGACCTGGCGCACCGCACTGGCCGCGATGGTGATGCTCGCGGGCGGCGGAGCCGTCGCCGTGGTCGCCACCGAGGCGTCCGCCGCGACGATCGACACCAACGCGTCGTACGTGCTGGTGAACCGCCAGAGCGGCAAGGCGCTCGACGTCTACAACCTGGCCACCAACGACGGCGCGCGGATCACCCAGTGGTCGCGTAACGACGGCGCGCAGCAGCAGTGGCAGTTCGTCGACTCCGGCGGCGGCTACTACCGGCTCAAGTCGCGGCACTCGGGCAAGGCGCTGGAGGTCTACAACTTCTCGACCGCCGACGGCGGCTCGATCGTGCAGTGGACCGACAACAACACCACCAACCAGCAGTTCAGCATCCAGGACATCGACGGCTACATCCAGCTGATCAACCGCAACAGCGGCAAGGCCGTCGAGGTGCAGGGCGCGTCCACC
>NZ_JBFAAI010000025.1:0-115310 GCF_040639655.1 Actinoplanes sp. NPDC023801
CGGGGGGTCCCCCCCCCCCCCACCCCCCCGCCCGGGGGGTTTTCCGGCCCCCCGCCCCCCCCGGGGGGGGGGGCCCCCCCCCCCGGCGCCCCCCACCGCACTCCTCGAACGCGAGGCGACCGGCAAGTGTCCGGCGCGCCGCGACCAGCTGCCGGGAGGAGGTGAACCAGATGGAGAAGGCCGCGATCACGACCGAGGACTCCGTGACGCTGTCCGAGGTGGACGAGCTGATCGGTGAGCTGGAGGCGCAGTTCGGTGAACAGCGGATGCTGCCGAAAGCGGCGTACCCGGATGTTATGACCAAGTTTTGCACGACGGTGATGAGCTGCGCCTGCTGACACCCCGCGCTGGCTGCCCCCACCGGGCAGCCACCGCACCCCCTCGAACGTGATGCAACCGGAAAGGTGATGGCGATGCTCGCGGCGCGTCCGGCCCCGGAGAACTGCAACCCCTTGCTGCCACCCGCCGTCGCGGCGGCGGTCGGTCTGCTCGGCGAGGCTGCCGGTCACCCCGGCGACAACTGGCCCGGCGTGCTCGGTTCGCTGCTGCTCGGGCTGCCCGCCTCGGCCGTGCCACCGGAGGCGGCCGCGACCGCCGATCGGGCGGTCGCCGGCTGGCTCACCACCGCACGTCCCGCCGCCCATCTCGGCGCGTACGGCGACGGTCTGACCGCCCGGCACCTGGGCGTCCTGGCGGCATGCCGGGTCCGGCCGCAACTGGCCCGGCTGGCCGCCGCCTCCCGTCGCGTGCTGGCCGGGCACTGCTCGGCGCCGGGCGTGTGGCGCACCGACGGCATCGGCTGGGAGGACTACGACCTGGTCACCGGCCCGGCCGGGGTCCTGCTGGCGCTGTCCGCCGACCCCGGTGCGACTCCCGCCGACCGTGCGCCGGCTCTCGATCAGCTCGTCACCCTGTGCTCGGGCCCCGGCCTGGAACGCCTGCGGCTGCGGACCGGCGCGGAACCCGGCCGGTCCCCGTGGAACCTCGGCCGGATCAATCTCGGCGTGGCGCACGGCATCGCCGGAGTCGCCCTGGCCCTGTGCGCCACCGCCGGCCGGCAGGACCTCCGGCCCGGCGACCGGGCGGCACTCGCCGCCATCGCCGACCGGTTGACCGCGGAGGTGTTCCGTGACGCCCACGGCGTGCTGACCTGGCCCGCGGTCGCCCGTGAGGAGCCCGGCGCCGAGCCGGGCACGGAGGCGGTCGCACCGGTGATCCGGCAGGCGTGGTGTTACGGCACCCCCGGGGTGGCATGGGCGTTGTGGGAGGCCGGCCGGATCCTCGGCGACCCCGCCAGCTGCGCCACCGCGGAGGCGGCGTTCACGTCGTTCGTGGACGCCGGCTGCCCCAACCTGAATCCGTCGCTGTGGGAGGGACTAGCGGTCTGTCACGGCGACGCCGGTCTGCTGCTGCTGTGCGACGCTTTCGCGAGGCACGCCGGTCTGGCCGCCGCCGGCGCCGCCCGGGACCTGATCCAGGCGCGGCTGCACCGGCGTTTGCCGGACATGCGTGACCGGGCCGGATCGCACCAGGCGCTGCTGACCGGGGCCCCCGGGACGCTCGCCGCGCTGCTGACTGTCGCCGGCGCGGACCGTGGCTGGCTGGCGCAGATCGGTCTGCGATGACGGCGGCGACGCGGCCGGGCCCGGTTGCCGCCGTGGTCCGGCTCCTGCCCAGGGTGTCTGCCCGGCTGACCGTCCTGCTGGCGCTGCTGTGCGGTGCCGCGGTGGTGGCGTCGGTGCTCCTGCCGCTGCAGGTGGGCCGGCTGGTCGAGCTGCTGGCGGCTCCCGCCGGGACCGCGCCGCGGGCCGTGGCGGGTGCCGTCGCCCTGGTCGGTGTGCTGGTGCTGGTCGATGTGGCCGGCGACCCGCTCCGGAACCTGGTCGCGGAACGGCTCGGCGCCGCCGTGGACATGGTCACCGCCCAGCGAACCGTGGAAGGTGTCCTGCGCCCGGCCGGTATCGCGCACCTCGACGATCCGGTGGTCCGCGACCGTATCGAGTTGGCCCGCGCGGTCGGTCTCGGCGGTGTTCCCCCCGGCCAAGCGGTGCTCGCCCTGGCCTACCTGGTGCCGATGCGGCTGGCCGCGGTCGGTGCCGCCGTCCTGCTCGGCTTCGCGGGGCAGTGGTGGATGCCGCTGGTGCTCGGCACCGCCTGGGTGCTGACCGGCCACTGGCACGAGCGGGGCCTGCGTCAGGCGGTCGCCGCGCACGCCGCGGAGACCCCGGCGCTACGCCGCGCCGCGTACCTGCGTGATCTGGCTCTCGATCCGGCCCCCGCGAAGGAGGTCCGCCTGTTCGGGTTGCAGGGCTGGCTGGTACACCGCTTCACCCGCTCCTGGTGGGACGGCATGCGCGAGCTGCGAGGTGCGTCCGCCGGCTGGCGCTGGCATCTCGCCGGCGTGGCGGTGCTGACGGCCGGGCACGCGGCCGTGCTGATCCCGCTGGCGCGCGCCGCGGTGCACGGCGACGTGAGCCCGCAAGCGATCGTCGTGGCGCTCCAGGCGATCCTCGGGCTGTCCGCACTCGGCTGGGCCGGGGATCTGCAATGGCTGCTGCACACGGCGGCCGCGGCGGTGCCGGCGGCCCTGCGGATCGCCGCGCTCGACGACGGCCCGTCACCCGAGTCCCGCACCACACCGATGCCCACCGGCACGGCCGCGCCGCCGCGGCGGGAGATCCGGTTCTGCGAGGTGCGGTTCACCTACCCGGGCACCGGCCGGCCGGTGCTGGACGGGCTGGACCTGAGCATCCCGGCCGGGTCGTCGCTGGCGATCGTCGGTGACAACGGCACCGGCAAGAGCACGTTCACCAAACTGCTGGCCGGCCTCTACGATCCGACCGGCGGCCGGATCCTCATCGACGGCACGGATCTGCGCGACCTCGACCCACAGGCATGGCGCCGCCGGCTCGCGGTGGTGTTCCAGGACTTCACCCGATACCCGTTCTCGGTACGCGACAACATCGCGGCCGGCCACATCGACGCCCGAGCCGGCGACCCGGCGGTCGAACGGGCCGCCGAGCTCGCCGGGTTCGTGGTGCCGCCGGACCTGCCGGACGGCTGGCACACGCCCCTGGATCCCGGCTACCACGGCGGCAGCGACCTGTCCGGCGGGCAGTGGCAGCGGCTCGCGCTCGCCCGCGCCCTGTTCGCGGTGCGGTGCGGAGCGCGGGTGCTGGTGCTCGACGAACCCACCGCACATCTGGACGTGCACGCCGAGCAGGCGCTGTACGCACGGTTCCTCGAGATCACCGCCGGTATCACCACGATCCTGGTGTCGCACCGGTTCGCCACCGTACGGCTCGCCGACCGGATCGCCGTGCTCCAGCAGGGACGGGTCGCCGAGTTCGGTACCCATGACGAACTGGTCGCCGCGGGCGGCCGGTACGCGCGGATGTTCGCCGTCCAGGCCCGGCCGTTCGTCACAGCAGAAGGAGAAGCGGCATGACCAAGGCCGTCGCCGCCGCCCGTCTGCTCGTCATGACCGCGGTACGGGCCGCGCCCGCTCGCGCCACCGCGGTGCTGGTGCTCGCTCCGCTGCTCGGCGTGATGTCGGCCGGGCAGGCGCTGGGCCTGCAATGGATGGTCGACGGGGCCCTGCGGGACGGGCCGTCCCCGCTGATCCGGGGTGCGGTCGTGCTGGCCGTGGTGACGGTGGTGATCCACCAGGTCAGCGCGATCGGCTCGGACCTGCGCAACGGCCTTCAACATCGGGTCGGGCTGGAGTTCGACCGCAACCTGATGCGGTTCTTCGCCGGCCGTGCCCACCTGGACCATTTTCACGATCCGGCGTTCCTGGACACGGCGGCGGTGCTGCGCCAGCGCCGCGCCGAACTCGGCACCGCGTTCGCTGCCGTCGTGGAGAACGTGAACGTGTTCGCCCGGTTCGCCGGCGCCACCATCCTGCTCGCCACCGCCAACCCGCTGCTCGCCCTGCTCCCGGTCGGGGTGCTGCCGCTGGTCGGGGCGGTCCGGCTGCAGGAACGGCTGGTGTCGCGGGCCGAGATGGCCGGCGCCGAGGCCGACCGGCGCCGGCGTGACCTGTTCCAGCTGGCCTGCGACCCGGCCGCGGCACGCGAGGTACGCGTCTACCGGCTGGGCGCGGAGATCGCCCGACGGCACCGGGAGGCGGCCACCACAGTGATCGCGCTGCGCGAGAAGGCCCGGCTGCGGGGTACGGCCGTGGTGGCCGCCGGCTGGGCGGTGTTCGTCGTCGCGCTGACCGCCGGCCTGTATGTCACGGTGCACGCGGTGCGTACCGGCACGGCGTCGCCCGGCCAGGCCGCCCTCGTCGTGGTGCTCAGCACCCGCCTCAGCGCCGCCACGTCCGGGCTGGCCCAGCTGGTCGCCTGGCTGCGCCGCGCCCTGAACACGGCCGGTCTGTACCTGACCGTGATGGCCGAGCCGGTCCCGGCCGCCGCACCGCCGCAGGCCCTGCCCCGCGGACCGGCCGAGATCGTGCTGGACCGGGTGTCGTTCAGCTATCCCGGATCGGCCTCACCGGTGCTGGACGACGTCAGCCTGCGCCTGCCGGCCGGGGCGACCGTCGCACTCGTCGGCACGAACGGTGCGGGCAAGTCCACCCTGGTCGCGTTGCTGGCCGGCCTCTACCGGCCGACATCGGGACGGATCCTCGTCGGCGGCGTCGACCTGGCCGCTGTCCCCGCCGAGTCGTGGCGGTCCCGGGTGACGGCCTGTCTGCAGGACTTCTTCCGCTACCAGTTGACGCTGCGCGAAGCGGTCGGCCTCGGTGACGTCACGGCCGGACCGGACGACGACGCCGCCGTCCGGCGGGCTCTGGAACTGTCCGGCGCCACGGGGATCGCCGACGCGCTGCCGGACGGGCTTGACACGCAGCTGGGCCGTACCTTCCCCGGCGGCACCGACCTGTCGTCCGGCCAGTGGCAACGGGTGGCCCTGGCCCGCGCCCGGATGCGTCCCGGCGCCGACCTGGTGCTGCTGGACGAACCGGCCGCCGGCCTCGACCCGGAGACCGAGGCCGCGGTGTTGCAGCGATACGTCTCCGGCGCGCGCAGCCATCCGGGCACCACGGTCATCGTGTCGCACCGGATGGCCACCGTCCGTGACGCCGACCTGATCGTGGTGCTGCACGAGGGCCGCGTCGCCGAGTCGGGCACCCACCAGGAGCTGCTGGCCGCCGGTGGGCCGTACGCCGAGATGCACGCCCTGCAGGCGGCGCCCTACTCGCCCAGCTACGGCTGACCTCAGACTCAGCCTGTCGGTGGGACCAATCAGGACGCCGGTCCGACGTTCCCGCGGCGACCAACTACCATGATCGATCGCGGGCGGCGTCCTGCCGCCCGGGCCTTGGGGGAGGGCCGTCATGCGACGGATCATGTACATGGCAGCTGCCGTAGTGCTGCTGCTCAGCGGATGCGGCGGGCCCGGCACGCCGGCAACACCGGGACCGCCGACGAAACCCGGCAACGACGGCGTCGTCGAACCGTCGCAACAGGCCAGCATGCCGTCCGGGATCGTTTTCACCGACAACCTCAGCGCGCGACGGACGATGGTGACCGTCCACGACATCACCACCGGAAGTCTGCTCGCCCGCGCAGCGGTCCCCAAGGGCGTCCTGTTCCTGGACGCGGGAGCGTTCGACGCGACCATGGGTCGTCTGGCCTATGTGGTCGACTGCGAGCTGCGCCTTGCCGTGCTGGCCGGTGAGGAATACGTCGAGGCTGCGCGCTGGGAGCCCTCGCAGGCCTACGGCGAGGGCCCCCAGTGCTTCGAGGACCCGGAATTCAGTGACGACGGCCTGATCCGCGTACGCGTCGGGGAGGGTCGCACGCCCGGCCGGATCATGGCGGTGGACCCGGCCGCACCGGCGACGGCGCCGAAGGACGAGGGTGACGTGAGCGAACGGAAGGAGAAGATCCTCCGCATTCCCGGGGTGACCGACGGACGGGTCCGCCTCCAGCAGGCCGGCGAGCAGATCTTCTCGGTGTCGGCAGAGGGCCGGATTCCCGGCAGCGAAACCCTGGACAGCTTCTCCTACCGCTGCTCGGCCCGGCTGGACGACACCCGTCGGCTGTGCGGCTCCGAATACGAGGACGACCGGCAGTTGTACGGCAGCGTCGCCATGCTCACCCTCGATCTGGGCGTCGGCACCGCCACGTTCGAACAGATCGCGCCGAAGAGCAAAGCTCGCAGCCCCAAGGTCCTCATCGCACCCGATGGCAAGACCATCGCGATCCATGATTCGACCGGCTGGTACACCACCACCCTCGACGGCGGCGGTACTCCGGCCCGTCAGCCGCTGAGCGACGCCGGTAACCCCGGCAAAGCCCTCTTCTGGCACTGAAACCGTCACGGACCAGTGACCGTCAAGGCGACCAGGAAAACCTGGCCGGCTGCTGTCGGGGGGCGAGTCGGCGGCCGCTGATCGGCGAATGCGACACCCCGCCCGGTGATCCGGGCGGGGTGTTCGGAGCCGTTGCGCCCGATTCGGCCGCGAGCGGCGGCTACCGGATACCGATCGAGTACCCCCTCAGGAACCCACTGGTCGTGCCGGAGTAGCACCAGGCCGCGGAGAAGCTCGTCGCCGACGGGGACTTCCAGTCGCCGTAGATGTAGTAGTCCGGCAGACCCGGGAACCCCTTGGTGCACCGCAGCACGATGCGGTACTGCCCGTCGCCGGCGGTGCAGCGGGCCATCCGGGCGTCGGCAAAGCCCATCGGATGCGGGTAGGTCGCGCAGCCCAGGGGGGAGGCGCTGGCCGGCGAAGGTGCGGCGAGGACCGCGACCGCGGCGGCGGCCATCGTGAAAAGGGCGCCAACCGTCTTTGTTCTGACAGGCATTGTTCGACTCCTTGAAATGTCGTGGCAGGAATGCGATGTGGCTGAATCCTGGTGCGAGTACGTCGATGCGGTCAATCGATCATCACAGATTCCGGCGCATCTTGAGGATCTCTTGAGCAAGCCGTCTACCTGCCGGAAAGGGCTTTCCTAAAGATCGGCTTGTGGTGTAGGTTCGGGAGCCGTCCAGTCCAACGATGATCACGTTCACTCTGCTGGAGCCGGAGGTTGAACGGCAGGCTCAACCGTGGGCCACGCGGACCCGCAGCGCCCGGCGGGAGCTGACGCCGAGCTTGCGGTAGACCCGCGACAGGTGACTTTCGACGGTACGGACCGAGACGGTGAGCCGGTGCGAGATCTCCCGGTCGGTCAGCCCGGACGCGGCCAGCCCCGCCACTTCGGCCTCCCGTACCGTCAGCTGAGGTGCCCCCGCCGGCTCGGCACCGGTCCCGGTGCCGTGCAGGGTGGACAGCAGGGTTCGAGCCTGCGCGCGGCGTGGGTCCCCGGTGCCCGAGAGCAGGGCGGCGGCCGCCTCGGCGAACCGGCCGGCGGGCTCGGGCAGGCGGGCCTCGGCCAGCTGCCGCGCGAACGACAGCAGTTCCGCCCCGTCGGCGCGGGTGAGCGCGATCGTGGCGGCACCGAGCAACGCCAGCCGTGGTGCCCGCACCGCCGGGAGCAGGGCGTGGATCCGGTCGGCGACGGTGGCGGGTCCGGTCGCCCCGCGGAGCCGGGCGGCGTGCACGAGATGGCCGAGTTCCACCAGGGTGGCGCCGGTCTCGTGGGCCGCGGCGATCGCGGTCTCGATGTGCTCGCCGGCGGCCGGCAGGTCACCGAGAGCGGCGGCGATCGCTGCGCGGGCCGCAGAGACGACGCCGGGCAGGGCGCACAGTCCCGGCCCTGCCGGGACGGCCCCGGCCAGCACCGCGGCCGCCTCGTCGGCGCGCCCCTGTTCGGCCAGGCAGGTCGCCAGCCAGGCGGTGGTCTCGGTACGCAGCGGCCGTGGCCCGGCGGCCGGGTTGCCGAGCGCCTCACGCCAGCGGTGCATCGCCGTGTCCGGGTCGCCGTCCAGCCATCGGGCGTAGCCGTCGAGGGCGGCGGCTGCGACGCCGTCCGGTAGTCCCGCCGGTACGCCGCCCGCGTCCTGCCACAGCAGCGTCCAGGCGTGCACTGCCGCGACCGGCGTGGCGCTGTCCGCCGGGGTGGTCCATCCGGCCGCGTGTCCGGCCAGCGCGGACGCCGCCGCGTGCACGGCCCGGGCCTCGGCGGTGACGTCCTCGGGCAGGCCCGGGTCACCGATCAGCGGGGCGATGCGGTCGCGTGCCTCGCGCGGCCGGCCGGCCAACAGCAGCAGCGCACCGTCGCAGGCGGTCACCTCCGGGTGGTCCACGGCCGGCAGCTCGGCGCGGGCACCGGACGGGTCCGGTCCGGCCCACCGGCGAAGCCATGCGCGCAGCACCGCTGCCCCGGCGCGGTCGGCGGGCTCGCGGGCATCGCACATCGCCAGCACGGATGCGGCGGTCTCGTAGTCGCCCAGCCGCAGCAGTGCCGCCGCATGGGCGAGCGTTGCGGCGGCCGTGCCGGTGCGCCCGGCCACCTGCCCGGTCAGCAGTGCCGCAGCGCGCGGGTCCGTGTCGCGTACCCGCCAGGCCAGCTTCAGCAGCGATCCGGGACCGGCGGTGTCCGGCGCGGCCAGGCGCCACCGGGCGTACGCCACCGGGTTTCGCTCGTCGCCGGCCGGGTCCGCGGCGAGCAGGACGGCCGCGACCCGGCGCCGCCGCGTCGCCGGGACACCGCCGGCGAAAGCGGCCCCCAGCAGTGGGTTCGCCCAGTGCAGCACGGTCCGGCAGGCCGCGGTCTCCGGCCGTACGATCCGATGTTCCTCGAGCCGTTCGGCGGCGCCCGCCGCGAGGCGTTCCGCGTCGTCCAGGTCCAGCGGCACACCCAGCGACAGTGCGGCGATCACGTCGGCGTCGGCGGGGCTCACGCCGCCGAGCTCCTCGGCGAACAGGTCCGGCAGGCACGGTGGCGAGCCGGTGTCGCCGCGCCACCACCACAGGCCGGCCCGGCGTTCCAGGCGACCGGTGGCGTGGCCGTGTTCGATCAGCCCGGCCAGCAGCCGGGGGTTGCCGCCGGTCCAGCGGTGCAGCAGGTCCACCGCCGGGCGGGCCACCGCGCCGCCGAGGGCGGTCACCGTCGCGAGCCCGGTGGTGTCCGGGGTGAAGTCGCCGAGAGTGCAGGCGTTCAGGTGGTCCTTGACCAGGGCGCGCAACGCGCCGCACCAGGGCCGCCCGGTCCGCGCCGTGACGATCAGCCGGACGCGGGCCGGTAGCGCGAGCAGCGTGGCGGCGTCGGCGTCGCCGAGTTCGTGAGCGTCGTCCACCACCACTACCGGTATCCGGTCGCGGGCCCACCCGCGCGGACCGGCCGGTGCCGTCGCGGCCTCCGGGGTACCCACGGTGAACGCTGCGCCGGGCAGGGCGGCCGTGGCGGTGGTCCAGCTGACCGCGTACCGGCCGGTGGGCAGGGCGACTGTCAGCGAGCGGGCGAAAGCGGTGCGGCCGGTGCCGGGCCGCCCCAGCACGGCGACGCCCCGGCCGGAGGCCAGCGCCGCGATGGCGGCCCGCCGATGCGGCTCCCGTGCGACGAGTTGATCTGCCGTTTCCCGCTGTGGCACGTGCGACTCCCTTCACCGGCCCGGACGCGTCGTCCTGAGCCTGCCGCCCCGGCCCGGCGGGCGGACAGGGACAGCGGCCCGGGACGGCCGGGACAAGCGCCCGGCCGGCGGGCGCGTCAGCCGGCTCGGGATGGTCGCGGACAAGCGCCCGGTGGGCGCGTCAGCCGGCCGGGATGGTCGCGGACACCTGCGTGCCCGGCGCCAGGGAGGTGACGGCGAACGTGCCGCCCAGTTCCTCGCAGCGGTGCCGCATCGACACCATGCCGACGCCGTCGTCGCGTTCGCTCAGCCCGGCGGTGCCGTCGTCGGCGACCTCCACACACAGCACCTCGCCGGTACGGCACACGTCGACCAGGGCGGTCGTCGCCAGGGCGTGCTTCACCACGTTGGTGAGGGCCTCGTCGACGATCCGGTAGGCGGCGACCTCCGCGGCAGCCGGCAGATCCGACAGCTCACCGGCGGTCTGCAGCACCACGGTCAGCCCGCCGGCCCGGTGTCGTTGCACCGCATGGGTGAGTGCCGGAACCAGGCCGTGGTCGAGGGCGCGGGGGCGCAGCCCGTCGACGATGCGCCGTACCTCCCCGACCGCGTCGGCCAGGTTGTCGTCGATGCGGCGCAGCACCTGAGCGGCGTCCTCGCCGGTGCCCGCGCACCGGGCCAGCATCCGGGTGCCGGTCAGCAGCGGGCCGACCCCGTCGTGCAGGTCGCGCTGCAGGCGCCGCAGTTCCTCCTCGCGGGCCCGGACCAGATCTTCCCGGGCGGCCTGCAGGTCCCGGGTGAGGTTCACCGAGGCCGCGGCCGGCGCGAGCTGGGACACCAGGTGCCGCATCAGGGCCTGCTCCCGGCGCGACCACGGCTCGTCGGGGCCACGCTGCTGCACCACCAGGCGACCCACCTGGCGGCCCTGGTGCTCCAGCGGCAACGATGTCACCGGCCAGCTCCGGCGACGGCCGTGCACGGCCTCCGGGGACTCGCGCTCGCCCAGGTGCAGGGAGACGTAGGGCACCTTCAGGCCGGCGCCGATCACCTCCGCCGCGTCGGCGAGCATCTCCTCGGGGGTACGGGCCCGGCCCACCCGGGTGCCGAGCAGGGTCGACAGGGCGTACGGGTCGGCGCCCAGGCCGTACAGCAGGCGGCGCAGCCCCGCGTCGACACCCCGCCGCAGCGGCAGCAGCGCCAGCACGGTGACGGCCGCGGCGATCGGTTCGGCACCGGCCGGTACCTGCCCGGCGACCAGGGTGACGGTCGCCGCGTAGGTGGCGATCAGTGCCGCCGACGACAGCCCGAGCACCAGTGAGCGGTGCACCAGCAGGTCGATGTCGTACAGCCCGTACCGGACGACACCGATCGCGGTCGCCAGCGGGATGGCCAGTGCACCGCCGAGCCACGCCAGCGGCACGCCCTCGACCGTGTCCAGCACCGACGCGACGATCAGCAGCGCGGCGTTGACCGCCCCGCAGATCAGCACGCCCCGGCCGGCCGGCCGCGCCCGCCAGGCCCGCAGCACCAGCCCGACGGGCGCGAGCAGCGCCGCGGCCAGCAGGATGAGCATGGCCACCAGAACGGTGACGGTGTCCCAGGACGGCCGCACCGGAGAGCCGTCGGCGAGGTAGCCGCGCGGGGCCCGTACCGCAAGGGCCGCCAGCGCCACCGTGCCCGCCGCGGTGGCGGCCGCCGCCCCGGCGACGATCCACCGCCATCCGCGCCGGGCCGGCCGGCCGTCCGGGAACAGCAGCGCCGTGATGATCAGCAGGCCGTATCCCGGCCACCACAGCCATTCCCGCAGCCAGCCCGGCCACCCGGTGTCGCCGAGTGACGCGGCCACGGTCGCCGCCGCCAGCAGCCCGACGGCCAGCACGAGCCATCCGCAGGCGTTGCGGCCGGCGTGGGCGGCCACCCGCACGCCGATCGGCAGGCAGACGATTGCCAGCAGCCAGTCACGCCACTCCGCTGGCAGGGCGCCGGGGGCGACCGCCGGCGAGACCAGCGCGGTGCCGGCCACCAGAGCGAATCCGGCACCCGCGACAGCCCATGCCAGGCGGGCGGGGAGGGCGGCCCGGCTCCACCGGGCGCCCGTCGCCTGCCGGGATGCCGGAATCCGCCCTGGTAGCGCGGTCAGTGGAAGTCCCCCAGAATGCTGTGCAGCAGGTTGTGGCTGACCGAACTCCTGTTCGGCTCCTCGGGCGGCGGATCGACCACGGACGTCGCCGGCGGCCCGACGAGCGACGGATAACCATGATCGGGTACGGACCACGGCTCACCGTCGAAGCGGAAGTTCTCGGCGACCGCCCGCCACAGCTGAGCCCGCGTGATGACGCTGCGCGGAATCCTCGGATGGGCGTGCGGCCAGTCACCCTCGCCGGACTGCCCGGCGGTCACCAGCAGGTCGACGAACCGCTGGTCCACGGGTTCCCCGTCGCTGACCAGCACGATCGTGCCGTCGGTCTTGATATCGGTGTTCTTCACCCGGCCAACGCTTGCCGTCACGGCGGCGAAGCGCAACGGATCGGTAGAGTTCCGGACTGTGGGGATCCGCGCCGATGCCGGCAGTGTCATCCTGGTCGTCGACGACCACCCGGTGGTGCGCGCCGGTTACGCCGGCATCCTTGCCGCCCAGCCGTGGGCCGGCCGGGTGCTTCAGGCCGGTACAGCCGCGGAGGCGGGCCGGCTGGCCACGCTGGAGAGCCCCGATCTGGCGGTCGTCGATCTCGGCCTGCCCGACACCGAGGGCACCGAGCTGATCCGCCGCCTGCACACCGCCGTGCCGGCCTGCGTCATCGTCGTCGCGACCATGACCAACGACCCCGATGTGGTCCGGGCCGCCCTCAGCGACGGTGCCCGCGGCTATCTGCTGAAGGACACCGACCCGGACGCGGTGGTCGCCTGTCTGACCGCGGCGGCAGCCGGGGCCCGGGTGCTCGGCCCGGGCGTCTCGGAGAGCGCCGACGCAGCGGCAACCCCGCCCGGCCCGGCCGGGCTCACTCCCCGCGAGCTGCGGCTGCTCGCCCTGATCGGGGCGGGGTACGGCAACCGGGAGATCGCCACCGAGATGGCGGTGGCCGAGAAGACGGCGCGCAATCTGGTGGGTCTGCTGATCGCCAAGCTGGGCGTCACGGACCGGGTGCACGCCGCCCTGCTCGCCCAGCGGCACGGCCTGTCCACCAGCGCGCGGCCCCCGGCCTGACTACGCCCCGTCGGGCCGTTCGAAGCCGCCGGGGGTCCGGGGGAGGGTGACGGTGTGCCCGTAGAACTTCCGGATCTGGGTCAGGGCCCGATCGAAGTCGTCGAGGTCGATGGGCTTGGTGACGTACGCGTTGGCGTGCGCGCCGTAACTGGTCAGGATGTCGGCGGGAGTGGCCGAGGTGGTGAACACGACGACGGGAATCGTCTTGAGCTGCTCGTCGGCTTTGATGGTGGTGAGGACCTGCCGGCCGTCGAGCCGGGGCATGTTCAGGTCCAGCAGGATGAGGTCCGGGCGCGGCGCCTCGGTGTAGGGCGCCTGCTGCTGGAGGAAGACGAGAGCGGCGGCACCGTCCGGAACGTGATGCAACGTGGTCGGCACGTCATGCTCGGAGAAGGCGTTCTCGATCAGGGCGACATCGCCGAGGTCGTCCTCCACGAGCAGGACCTGCAGTACAGCAGAGCTGTTGGGCATGGCGTCGTCGCATCCTTACGGTGGGGCCGGGCCGAGGTGGAACGGCCGCGGCCACCGGAGCTGTCCCCGGCGGTGACTGGCAACGGTACGCCGCCGTCATCGCGGCACCGGATGACGAGGGTGTAGTCATGGCGCCAGGTGCGGATCGGGCCGGCCTGGCAGAATGGCATCCCGGTAACGGCAGGTCAGGCCCCTCAGGGCCGGTTTCGCCGTCTGACGGCCGCGGTCTGCCGGGACACACGGGCCGCCGGGCCGTTCACTCATGCCGCAGCCGATCGAGCCGAAGGGAGACCCGGACAGTCACGCGAGCGAGGAGACAGATGAGCAGCGAATCGTCGATGCGGTCACGCATGGCACACGGCCATGTCGCACTCTGCGGTCTGCTGACCCTCGCGGCCGCCGCGGGCATGTCGGTCAGCCTGAGCGGCCCGCACACGCCGGCCCTTCTGCTGTGGCTCCCCGCACCACTGACCACGCTGATCGGCCTGTCCGCGATGATGTCCGTGGCCCGCCGGGCCGACCAGTCGCCGGCGGCCCGCCGGTTCTGGCGCCACCTGGCCGCCGGTACCCTGCTCGCGCTGCTCGGCTCGGTACTGAACGCCTACGACACCGTGGTGCGGGGCATGCCCGCCACCTACGTCTCGGCGGTGGCCGGGCTCGGATACGGCGCCGCCATCGTGGCCAATCTGTGGGGGATGGCCCGGCTGCCGCTGCTGCTGAACAGCCGTGGCGAGATGCTGCGCGCCGGCCTGGACGGATGCGTCGTGGTCCTCGCCGCCGGTGTGTTCTCCTGGCACTACGTGACCCGCCCCACCCTGGTGGGCGCCGCTTCCGGCGCGACGGCCGCCGTCTACGGCGTCATGTTCCTGGCGCTGACCCTGCTGTCGCTCGTCGCCCTCGGCAAGGTGGCGATGGCCGGCCGCGGGCACCTGGCACCCGGGGTGATCCCGATGCTCACCCTCGGCATGGTCGCGGGCGCGGTGTTCTCGACCGCGCAGCAGTTCGTGATGGACAAGACGTGGCTGGCGTCGGCGCAGATCGCCGTGCCGATCTCCATGCTCGGCGCGGCGCTGGCCGCCCGTGCCCAGCTGCGCGCCGCCGCCCGGCCCGTGACGCGCCGGGCCGCCGGGCGCCGGCTGCCGGTCTGGATGCCCTACCTCGCCATCGCCGCGGTCGACGCCCTGCTGATCGCCTGCATCGCGGACGGCGATGCCGACGCGCTGCCGGTGGCCGGGGTGGCCGTCGTCCTGACCGCCCTGGTGGTGGCCCGCCAGCAGACCGTGTTCCAGGACAACGCCAACCTGGTGTCCCGTCTCGACCACAGTGCCACCCATGACAGCCTGACCGGCCTGCCGAACCGGGCGCTGTTCAACGAGCGGCTCGAGCAGGCTCTCGCCGATCACAGCTCCGGCCGCCCGGTCAGCGTCGCGCTGATCGACCTGGACGACTTCAAGACCGTCAACGACACCCTGGGGCACGGCATCGGCGACGCCCTGCTGGTCGCGATCGCCGAACGGCTCAGCGCCACGCTCCGTAAGGAGGACACGGTGGCGCGGCTCGGCGGTGACGAGTTCGTCGTGGTGCTCGACGGCATCGACCCGCAGGCCGCCGAGGCGGCCGCTCATCGCATGATCGCCGCGCTCGCCCCGCCGGTCACCGCCACGGGTCACGAGCTGCTGGTTCGTGCCAGCATCGGGCTCGCCGACGGGCACAGCGGCGATGACGCGGCGGACCTGCTGCGGCGCGCCGACATCGCGATGTACGCGGCCAAGCACGGCGGCGGCAGCAACGTCGAGCGCTACACCGAGGGGATGGCCGTCACCGTCGCGGACACCGCCGCCGTCGGTGCCCAGTTGCAGCACGCCATCGCCGGCGACCAGCTGTTCCTGATGTATCAGCCGATCGTCGCCCTCGACAGCGGCCGCCTGCGGGGAGTCGAGGCTCTCGTCCGCTGGGCGCACCCGGTGCAGGGCGTCGTCCCGCCGGTCCAGTTCATCCCGGTCGCCGAACGTACCGGCCTGATCGTCCCGCTCGGCGACTGGGTGCTGCGCGAGGCCTGCCGGCAGCTCGCCGCATGGCGGGAGGAACTCGGCGACCGCGCGCCCGGCGTGCTCAACGTCAACGTCAGCGCGCGTCAGCTTCGCGACGCCGGCTTCGTCGACCGGGTCGCCGCGATCCTCGCGGAGACCGGCGTGGCCGCGAACCGGCTCACCCTGGAGATCACCGAGAGTGCGGCGGTCGAGCTCGGGGAAGCCGTCACCCGCCTGGACGACCTGCGCCGGATGGGCATCCGGATCGCCCTGGACGATTTCGGCACCGGGCAGTCGACCCTCACCCTGCTTCACGAGCTGCCGGTCGACCAGCTGAAACTCGACCGGTCGTTCACCCAGGGCACGGACACCGGCCGCCGTGACACCATGCCGGCCGCGGTGATCGCCCTGGCGCAGGCGGTCGGGCTCGACCTGGTCGCCGAAGGTGTGGAGACCGACGACCAGGCGACACGGCTGACCGGCCTCGGATACCGGCACGCGCAGGGCTACCACTTCGCGCGGCCCCTGCCGGCCGCCGCGATCGCGGTGATGGCGGCCGAACGGCAGGAGTCGATCGCGGCCTGACCGCTCGTGTCCTGGCGAGACCCATGGGGTCACCTTCCCGGTGATTCCGTGGGTCTCGGCCGCCGATATATCGGTCGGCGGCCAATCGGTTCGGCAGGCCCGAACAAGCGTACGATCAGCGCAATCCGGAATCGACGACCTCCCTGCTGACGACCATCCCTGCTGAGGTGCGCCACACCGGCTCCCGCCCAGGAGACCAGTTCCACCAACAGTGAGGGAAGAATTCACCGTGTCCGTCACCGAGCTCCGCCGCCCGAATGCGGCATCGGCGCTCCGACTGGAGCTCGAACCGACGTCCTCACGTGCCAACCCGCTCGACGGGGGCTGGTGGCCACACTCCGATGATGCCGGCGCTGAACTCCCGCCGCTGATCACGGCACTGGAGAACACCCGGGGCACATCTCCCATGTGCTGCTGAACAGCACCCAGTGGGGTGCGCCCCACCCGGGCCGGATCACCGTCGACGGCCAAACCGTCCGCCCGGGCTGGTACACCGCCCAACCGGCCGGACTGGTCACTCTGATCTGCGATTCCGGCCGGGACCGCATCGACCTGCTCGTCGTACGAAGGACGCCGGGTGCTCAGACGGTGATCGGCGTGCTGGCACGCTGAGGGTCGGCGCCGGCAACGGTGTGCCGGGTGCCGCCGTGGTTGCCGTGCCAGTCGAGCACCAGCAGGCAGGCGTCATCAGGCAGAGTGGGTCCGGCGACCTCGAGGACGAGGTCGCCGAGCACACGTACGACTTCACGGGCGTGCAGTCCGCTCAGGTCGTGCAGCCGCGCCGGCAGGTCCAGGTTGGCCGCGCCTCGTTCCAGCATGCCGTCGGTGACCAGCACGAGCCGGTCGCCGGGCTGCAGCGCGATCTCGGCCGGCAGGTAAGCACGGTGACGTAGCACCCCGAACGGCCGGTTCGCCGGTAACGCCACGGGCTGGGCGTTGGCGTCTCGGATCAGCAGCGGGAGCGGGTGCCCGGCGTTGACGACGGCGAGGACCCCGGTGCGCAGGTCGAGGCGGCCGAGCAGGCCGGTGGCGTAGGCAGCATTGCCCGGCGCGTCGTCGAGGAGCGCCTGGTTCGCGGCTTCTGCCTGGTCGAGCAGGGTGCCGCCACCGCGGCGGGTGTTGCGCAGGCTGCCGACGCACAGGGTGGCGATCAGTGCGCTCTGGATGCCGTGGCCGACGGCGTCGGTGATGCTCAGGTGCAGTTCGTCGCGGGCGACGCTGTAGTCGAAGGTGTCGCCGCCGATGCTGGCCGCCGGTTCCAGCCATGCCGCCAGAGTGAACGAATCGGCTTCGCAGGTGAACGACGACGGCAGCAGCCGCCGTTGGATCTCCGCGGCGAGTGTGAATGGCGTGGTGCGCTGGCCCCATTCGAACAGGTCGGTGTGCCGGCGGTTGGCGATGATCACGAAGGCCAGGGTGTGTGCAGCCCGGGACAACGTCTGCACAGCTGCCTCCGCCGGCGCGACCGGCAGGGCGACCTCGAGCAGGCCGATGGCTTCACCGCGTTGCGTCACCGGCGCCCTCACCAGGAACATGCCATCGGACTCCTCGACCAGCACGCGCTGGGTGCGCAGCGCCTGCTCCTGAGGCCCGCCGTTGAAAGGCATCACCAACGCGACGTCCTCGTCGTGCTGACGCCCGTCCGGCACGGCGCCGATCGGGACGTGCGACAGCCGCACCAGGGCGCGGCCGCTCATGTCCGCGACCAGGAACGACACCCACAACGCGCCCAGGCGCGCCCCGATTCGGCGAGTCACCGCCGCCACTGCGTCGACCGGTGCGGCCTTCTCCACCTGGAGCAACACGTCGCTCAGATCCATACCGCTGGTCCCGCTATCGGTCACAGCTACGCAGCATAGAGGCGATGCCCAGCCGGGTTTGCGGCAGCGTGATCCGTAAGCCCCTCGCTGCGGTGATCCGCGCTGCCATGGGGAAGCGGGCCGGAGCGGAGTAGCTGGAGGCATCTCCACCGATCGGTGTTCCCTCGATGGGGGCGGTCGCCGGGTTGACGTGCATAATTGCCGCCGGTCATCACGTACGTGGCAGGCGTGATGGGAACACGACGAGCGGCGAGGAAACCTCAGTGAGCGACGGCATGATGACACGGGACTTGCCGGCCGGAGCCGTGGCGGATGCCGCGGTGGCCGATCGTGACCTGAGGCAGCTGCTGGCGGGTCTGACCGCTGTCCGGGACGGCGACTTCGGCACCCGCCTGCCCGAGGACGGGGAGGGACTGCTCGGGGAGATCGCCACCGTGTTCAACGGCATGGTCGACCAGTTGTCCCTGTTCACCTCGGAGGTGACCCGGGTGGCGCGGGAGGTCGGCACGGAGGGACAACTCGGCGGCCAGGCCGAGGTGCCGGGTGTCTCCGGCACGTGGAAGGACCTGACCGACTCGGTGAACGCGATGGCCGGGAATCTGACCGACCAGGTCCGTGACATCGCCCAGGTGGCCACGGCGGTGGCCCGGGGTGACCTGTCGCAGAAGATCACGGTGGACGTACGCGGGGAGATCCTGGAGCTGAAGAACACCATCAACACGATGGTGGACGAGCTGTCGTCGTTCGCTGACGAGGTGACCCGGGTGGCCCGGGAGGTCGGCAGTGAGGGCCGCCTCGGCGGTCAGGCCGAGGTGCCCGGCGTCGCCGGCACCTGGCGCGACCTCACCGACTCGGTGAACTTCATGGCCGGCAACCTGACCAACCAGGTCCGCAACATCGCCCAGGTCACCACGGCGGTGGCCCGCGGTGACCTGTCGCAGAAGATCACCGTCGACGCGCGCGGGGAGATCCTCGAGCTCAAGTCCACGATCAACACGATGGTCGATCAGCTGTCGTCGTTCGCCGACGAGGTCACCCGGGTGGCCCGGGAGGTCGGCACCGACGGGCGACTGGGCGGCCAGGCTCAGGTCAGTGGCGTCGCCGGCACCTGGCGCGACCTGACCGACTCGGTGAACTCGATGGCCGGCAACCTCACCGACCAGGTCCGCAGCATCGCCCAGGTGGCCACGGCGGTGGCCCGCGGTGACCTGTCGCAGAAGATCACCGTCACCGCCCGCGGGGAGATCCTGGAGCTGAAGAACACCATCAACACGATGGTCGACCAGCTGTCGTCGTTCGCCGACGAGGTCACCCGGGTGGCGCGGGAGGTCGGCACCGAGGGCCGGCTCGGGGGCCAGGCCGACGTCAAGGGCGTCTCGGGTACGTGGAAGGACCTCACCGAGTCGGTGAACGTGATGGGCGACAACCTCACCGCCCAGGTACGCAGCATCGCCGAGGTCACCACCGCGGTGGCCCGCGGCGACCTGACCCAGAAGATCCGGGTCGACGCCCGCGGCGAGATCCTGGAGCTGAAGGAGACCATCAACACGATGGTCGACCAGCTCTCCGCGTTCGCCGACGAGGTGACCCGGGTGGCCCGGGAGGTCGGCACCGAGGGCCGGCTCGGCGGTCAGGCGCGGGTGCTCAACGTGGGCGGCACCTGGAAGGACCTGACCGACAACGTCAACGTGATGGCCTCCAACCTGACCAGTCAGGTGCGCTCCATCGCACTGGTGGCCACCGGTGTGGCGCAGGGTGACCTGAGCAAGAAGATCACCGTGGAGACCAAGGGCGAGGTCGCGGTCCTGGCCCAGACGATCAACACCATGGTCGACACGCTCAGTGCGTTCGCCGACGAGGTGACCCGGGTGGCCCGCGAGGTCGGCACCGAGGGCCGGCTCGGCGGCCAGGCGCGGGTGCCCAACGTCGCCGGCACCTGGAAGGACCTCACCGACAACGTCAACTCGATGGCGAACAACCTGACCGGGCAGGTCCGCAACATCGCCCAGGTCACCACCGCGGTGGCTCAGGGCGACCTGACCAAGAAGATCGACGTCGACGCGCGCGGCGAGATCCTGGAGCTCAAGACCACCATCAACACCATGGTCGACCAGCTCTCCAGCTTCGCCGCCGAGGTCACCCGGGTGGCGCGCGAGGTCGGCAGCGAGGGCCGGCTCGGCGGTCAGGCGGAGGTCGAGGGGGTCTCCGGTACGTGGAAACGGCTCACCGAGAACGTCAACGAACTGGCCGGCAACCTGACCCGGCAGGTGCGGGCGATCGCCGAGGTTACCAGCGCGGTCGCCACCGGTGACCTGACCCGGTCGATCACCGTGGACGCCTCCGGTGAGGTCGCCGAGCTCAAGGACAACATCAACTTCATGGTGGAGTCCCTGCGCGAGACCACCCGGGCCAATCAGGAACAGGACTGGCTCAAGACCAACCTGGCCCGCATCTCGTCGCTGATGCAGGGGCACCGCGACCTCGAGGTCGTCGCGTCCCTGGTGATGAACGAGCTCGTTCCGCTGGTCGGCGCACAGCTGGGCACGTTCCTGCTGGTCGACGACACCGGTTCGGGCGCGGACCTGCGCGTGGTCGGCAGCTACGGGCACAACGGCGCCGCCCGCCGCTACGCCCTCGGCGAGTCGCTCGTCGGTCAGGCCGCCGTCGCGAAACGGCGCATCGTCGTCGACGAGATGCCGCCCGGGTTCTTCACCGTCACCTCGAGCCTCGGCAGCGCCACCCCCATGCAGGTGGTCGTGCTGCCGATCCTGGTCGAGGACCAGGCGCTCGGCGTCATCGAACTGGCCGGGATGCAACCGTTCACCCAGGTGCATCACGACTTCCTGGACCAGCTGATGGAGACCATCGGCGTGAACGTGAACACGATGGTCGCCAACGCCCGTACCGATGTGCTGCTCACCGAGTCGCAGCGACTCGCGGCCGAGCTGCAGGCCAGGTCCGAGGAACTGCAGGCCCGTTCGGAGGAGTTGCAGCGCTCGAACGCGGAGCTGGAGGACAAGGCGTCCCTGCTGGCCCGGCAGAACCGTGACATCGAGACGAAGAACTCCGAGATCGAGCAGGCCCGCCAGGAACTGGAGGCCCGGGCCCAGCAACTGGCGCTGGCGTCGAAGTACAAGTCCGAGTTCCTCGCCAACATGAGCCACGAGTTGCGTACGCCGCTGAACTCGTTGTTGATCCTGGCTCAGCTCCTGGCGCAGAACCCGTCCCGGAACCTGACCGCCAAGCAGGTCGAATACGCCACCGTCATCCATTCGGCCGGTACCGACCTGCTGCAGCTGATCAACGACATTCTCGACCTGTCGAAGGTCGAGGCCGGCAAGATGGACATCGCGCCGGAGGCCTTCGAACTGCGCAACCTGGTCGACTACGTGGAGGCGACGTTCCGGCCGCTGACCACCTCGCGCGGGCTGGACTTCGAGGTGTCCACCGCCGCCGACGTGCCGCTGGGACTCTTCACCGACGAGCAGCGGCTGCGTCAGGTGCTGCGCAACCTGCTCTCCAACGCCGTCAAATTCACCGATCAGGGCAGCGTACGACTGCGTATCGAGCGCGCCACGCCCGGCGAGCTGTCGCCGGATCTGGCCGACCATGCCACCGTGATCGCGTTCCGGGTGACCGACACCGGTATCGGCATCGCCGAGCAGCAGCTGACCGCGATCTTCGACGCGTTCCAGCAGGCCGACGGCACCACCAGCCGCCGCTACGGCGGAACCGGCCTCGGCCTGTCGATCAGCCGGGAGATCGCCTGGCTGCTCGGCGGCGAGATCAGGGCGCGCAGCGTCCTCGGTCAGGGCAGCACCTTCACCCTGTACATGCCGGTCCAGCGGGTGATCGACACCGTGCCACCGGTCCTGGTGGCGCCCGTCGATCCAGAGTTGATCACGCCGGCGTTCGCCGACCCGTACGCGCCACGCCGGCTTCTGGTGGTGGAGAGCCACACGGAAGGCCTGCTGACGCTGATCGCCCGCGGCGCCGCCGCCACCGTGGCCGACACGCACGGGCTGACCGATGTGGTGACCGCCGTCGATCCGGACGCTGCCGTCGCGGAGCTACGGTCGCAGCGTTTCCACGCCGTGGTGCTCGACCTGGCGATGCCCGCCGACAACGGGCCCAACTTCCTGAAGGCACTGCACGACGAGGCGGACCTGCGGCACGTTCCCGTCCTGGTCTTCCGCACCCACAACGCGCCGCTGGGCAACGACACCCTGCTGCAGGCGTTCGCTCAGACCCGTCCGCTGGAGTCGTTGTCGAGCCTGGACGATCTGCGCGAGCGGATCACCCTGCACCTGTCGACCGAGGCCGGTCAGCAGGTGATGCCACTACCGATGGCGGTCGACACGATCGCCGGTGTCTCGGCCATCGCCGAGAACCTCGCGGGGCGCAAGGTGCTGGTGGTCGACGACGACGCCCGTAACGTCTTCGCCCTCACCAACATCCTCGAACTGCACGGCATGGAGGTCGTCTATGCCGAGAACGGCCGCAAGGGCATCGACGTACTCACCCGGCACGACGACATCGACCTGATCCTGATGGACGTGATGATGCCGGAGATGGACGGCTATGCCGCCACCGCCGCCATCCGCGCCATGCCGAAGTACGCCGACCTGCCGATCATCGCCGTCACCGCCAAGGCCATGCACGGCGACCGGGAGAAGAGCATCTCCTCCGGGGCGAGCGACTACGTGACCAAACCCGTCGACGCCGAGGACCTGCTCAGCTGTATCGAACGCTGGCTGGCGCAGAGCGGCACCCGGCCGGGACCCGAATAGGCGGGTGCGCACGGTCCGCCGGGGAGAGGTCGTCGCCGGCGGCGTGCGCGGCCCTGCCCGTACGCCCCGGGCAGGCTAGTGACCTGCCGGCTATCCGGTCGAGTCGCTGGCGGGCGTCCTCTACTGTCTCCCTCCTCGCACGCTTATGATCTTGAAGGATGGCAACACGATGCCGATACTCCGGCCGACAGTGACCGTGATGGCCACGATCGTCGCTCTGAGCGGATGCACCATCAACGTGAACGTGCCGGAGCAGGGGGCGACGACGCCCGCCACCCGGCCCGCGACCACGGAGGCCACGACCACCCCACCCGCGGCCGACCCGGCGCTCGACCCGGCCACCGCGCAGACGTACGCCTTCGTGGGCGTGGTCCGGGAGAAGCTGCCGGAGCTGGCGAACGGCCGCGGCGACGACGAGATCCAGGCCATGGCGGATGTGATCTGCAACGCGCTGGCGAAGGACGCGAAGGGTGAGGACGTCGTCGACGCGACCCGTTCGATGGGCTCGCGCGACGGGGTGCCGATCGACACCGCCACCGCCAACGAAGTGATCAAGCTGGCCATCGACACGTCGTGCCCCGGCCAGGCGCCACGGGTCACCGAGTTCTAGCCGCAGCAGACGGACTGTACGCGGGCGGCGTCCTGATCGCCGCCCTTTGCCGACGCTATGCGGGCAGCCTCACCCCGATCGATGGCTTACGGTCGTCAGGTCGTGGTGACGGTCGCCGACGGGTCCGCGGTCATCCCGCGACGCAGAGAACCGGACGGTCGCGGAGGGCGAGGACTGCTCCTGGTCGAAGCACTGACCCAACGTTGGCACATTGAGGACCACCAGGGCGGCAAACGTGTCCGTGCTGAACTGAGGCTCTACCCGAACCTCGACGACCCGGCCCTCATGTCCGGGCACAGCCGGTAGTCGAGCGACCTCCTTGCGACGCGTACGGCTTCAGGCCCGCCGCGACACGTTCGCGCTCGACGCGTACCGCAAGGCCGTCGTCGCTCGGACTCGCGGCGCCACCGTGCGCACCGCGGTCCCGGGGCTGGACCGGCACCGCGGTGTCCATCGGTTCGCTGGTCATGGTCATCACCTCCGGTTCGTGGGTGGCCGGCCCCGTGCCGGCCGCCGAGGCGGCATACCCGGGGTGCAGCGGCATAACCAGGTCCGTTGTCCGGCCGGACGCGAGCCGGACGACGCGGCAGGATTCAGCGGGGCTTCACGGTCTGGAGCGGCCCCGACGGAGCCGTATTCTGGCGTTGTTGCTGCTTGGCGCGGTACATGGCGGTGTCAGCGTCGTGCAATGCACCGGCGAGACCGAGCTCCGCGGTGACCGGGGCCCAGCCGATGGAGGCAGTGACGCCGGCGGCTTCGAGTTCGGTGTTCAGGCGGGCGATGACGGCTTCGACGCTGGCCTGTTCGCACTTCGGGAGCAGCAGCCCGAACTCGTCGCCACCGAGGCGGGCGATGATGTCGGTGTCGCGCAGTGCGCATTGCGCGGCGCGGGCCGCGGCCTGCAGGTAGGCGTCGCCCGCGGCGTGGCCGAGGGTGTCGTTGATGGTCTTGAGACGGTCGAGGTCGAGGATGGCGACCACGGTGGGGTCGGCCAGACGTTGGTAGCGTTCCTGTGCCTGGTCGATGGCGCGTTGCCAGGCCCGCCGGTTGGGCAGGCCGGTGAGTTCGTCGGTGTCGGCGTTGAGTTGCTCGCGCAGCAGGGCGTCGGCGGAGCGGTCCTGCGTGCGGTCGGCGGACAATGCCACGGTCAGCAGCTGGCCGAGCAGCACGAGAAGGTGTTCGGCGTCGGCCATGCGGGGATCTTCGGTATGGGTGTGCGGGTCGAGGCCGCAGATGATGCCGAAGAGGCTGCCGTCGGGTTCGGTGATCGGGGCTCCGGCGTAGGTGCCGATGTCGATGAGCTTGTTGATGTCGGCGGCGGCGTAGACCGGGACGGCCTGAGCGTCGCGGGCGACGGCGGGCGCCTGTCCGGTGGCCATGTGCACGCAGTAGCTGTCCTGCCAGGGGTGACTCTGCCCTTGACGGAGGCCGTAGCCGTTGTCGCCGTCGAGGTACAGGTACATCTGACGGCCGTTCTCGACGCGGGTGACGGCCCACAATGCGAGCGGCATCCGTTGTTGCAGGTAGTCCAGGACGAGCTGGGCCGCGTGTTCGAAGACACCGGACGTGGGCAGGGAGAGTTCCGCGGCGGCGGCCGGCGGCGTGACCGGGTCGGGTGTCCGGAAGGGGGCCGGATTCTGCCGCGGCTGTTGTTGGCTGGGCAGGGTCGTGGTCTCGGCGGGCAGCGTGAAGGTGAAACGTGATCCGGAGCCGCCCGGGTTGCCGGTGGCGGTGATGGTGCCGCCGTGGCGTTCGACGATGCGTTTACAGATTCCCAGGCCCAGTCCGGTGCCCGTGTAGCCGGCGTTCGTGTGGGCGCGGTGGAAGTTGTCGAAGATGCTGGCGTGCTGGCCCTCGGGGATCCCGATGCCGTTGTCGTCGATGGTCACCGTGATCAGGTCGCCGGTGCGTTCGCTGTCGACACGCAGCCGTGGAGTGACACCGTTGGCGGTGTACTTGATGGCGTTGCTGATCAGGTTGTCCAGCAGCTGCCGGATCAGGGTGGGGTCGGCGTAGACCGGCCGCAGGTCCCCGATCCGGAACTCCGGTACCGGCCGGCCGGTGCTCTCCGCCTGGTCGATCCGGGCGGTCGCGAGGTCCCGGACCATCTCGTCGATGTCGATCATCGCGGGGGAGAGGGTGGCGTCACGGGCGGTGGTGTAGGCCAGCAAATCGTTGATCAGTTCCCGCATGCGGGCAGCGGCACGGCTGATCCGGGCCAGCCCTGAGGCGGCTTCGGCCGCTTCGGGATGCGACGCCTCCGCTCGGAAGGTGTCGGTCAGCGCGTCGGTCCACCCTTCGATGGTGGCCAGCGGATTGAGCAGGTCGTGGGCGACCGAGCCGGCGAAGGAAGCGAGCTCGTCGCGGTGCCGGCGTTCGGCGGTGACGTCGTGGAAGACCGTCACCGCGCATCTTGTCCCGTCCAGGTCCAGCGGCAGCGCCCGGGAGTTGACGCTCACGATGCGCCCGTCGGGCAGCCCCGGGTTGCGGATGAGGATGTCCATGTCGTGCACGTCGTCCCCGGTGAAGGCACGGCGGTGCGGCATCTCCTCGGGTTCCAGCGGTGTGCCACCGGGGTGGAACAACCCGTAGAAGGCCGGTCGCGCCATCCGGTCGGACGAACTGACCACTCCGCCGACCAGTTCCCGCAGAGCCGGATTGCGCAGCAGGAAGCGTCCCTGCTCGTCGACGACGGCCAAACCCTCGCGCATCGAGTCGACGATCGTGCTCATCAGCTTGGCCTGACGGTCGGCGGCCTGCTGCGCTTCACGTAGTTCGTGCACCAGCTCTTTTCGCTCGTCGCGCCCGAGAGCAAGCGCCAGCCCGGCCACGGCGATCAGCCCGACGAACAGCTGGGCGACCAGTGCCCGGGCAGGATGCGACTCGATCTGCGCGAACACGCCTTGACCGCTCAGAGTGAACAGGATCGCGGCAGAGCCGAAGACCAGATCGTGCAGTACGACGAAGACCGTGTGCAGCCGCGAGGCGGCCCACACGGTCATGCCGATCACCGCGAACGCCAGTGGCAGATCATCGTTGATACCGAAGACGATGGTGTACGCGGCCGCGGACAGCACGACCACCGTCAAATACTCGAGCTTGCGCGGCATGCCGGTGTCGGCCCATGTCTGTCGCCACGCCACGTGATCGGGGCCGCGGCCGGCACGGTGGTCGCGCAGCAGCTGCCCCAGACGCAGCCCCGCCACGCCGATGAGCAGAATGCTGACGGTGTTACGGGTCAGCCACACCGCCGTGGCCGACCAGGAGTAGTTCCCGGAGATCGCCCAGAGCCCGGTCGGGCCGATCAGCGCCCCGCCGACCGTACCCAGGAACGCTGCGGACACGAGATGCCAAAGGTCCGAGACCCGGGACAAAGGTCGCTCACCGCCGCAACCCCACAGGTGGGGTGCCCAGCGCCGCAGCAGGTACGCGAACAGCCCCGCCTGGACGATGTTCGCGATCACGAACCACATCGCCAGTGATGCCGGAGCCCCGGTAACCATGTTGACCACGACGGTCACGACGGCGAGCGCCGCCACATCCAAGCCGCGCCACGGCGACGTGAACTGGACCAAGAACCACACTGCGGACACGCCGGCTGCGGGCCACACCAGGCTGAGGTTGGTCTCGTCCATGACCGTCAACCGGCCCGCATACGTCGCTGCCAGGTACAACAGCGTGAAACCGAGTGTCCGTAGCACCGAAGCGTGACCGCCCACAACACTCAACCTCATCAATCCTGCTGAGCATGCAACAGCTCGATCCCGGGCACAGGAGGGCCCGCTGTACCGTTCGGCAACTTCAGTGATCCGCTGAGACACGTGTTCACCTCGCAAGAAGCGCCGACGTTGATCGACCCGTTCCCGGACGTCCCGACACTCAGCCCGGCCCCGGCCCCGGCGCCCGGCCCCGGCCGCGGGACGACCGGTGATCAGCTAGCAGGGACGCCGGCCGCGCGGAGAATCGGTTCCTCCTGCTGGCGGCGGGCGCGGACAGCCGCGCCGGCAACGCGCCGGAAGTCACGCGACAGCCTTTCGTGCATGCCTGTCCGGTCGCCGTGTGAGTACGGGACGGCTGGGTACGTTCAGTGACGTAGGTAAAGACGACGATGGAATGCGAGGTGGGCCGGCGTGGCTGCTACCAGGAACGCCAAGAACCCGACGAGCGGTAACGACACTCCGAATACTCCTGAGGTGAGTGAGAGTGCGATCGCTGCGATGAAGGTCGGTGAGTTGCGCCGTAGTTTGCAGGGTCGTGGTGTGAAGGGTACGGCTGATCTGAAGAAGCCTGAGCTGGTCAAGCGATTGATCGAGCTGGAGACTTCGGGTACGAAGGCGGCGCGTTCCGCGGGTAAGAAGTCGACGTCCGCGGCGAAGGGCGCGTCGGCGAAGAAGTCGACGTCTGCCGTGAAGGGCGGGTCGGCGAAGAAGTCGGGGGCGGGCCGGAACAATCCGACGAGCGGTAACGACACTCCGAATACTCCTGAGGTGAGTGAGAGTGCGATCGCTGCGATGAAGGTCGGTGAGTTGCGCCGTAGTCTGCAGGGTCGTGGTGTGAAGGGTACGGCTGATCTGAAGAAGCCTGAGCTGGTCAAGCGATTGATCGAGCTCGAGACTTCCGGTACGAAGCCGGCCCGTTCCGCGGGCAAGAAGTAGTTTCCCCTCCGACGCGCCGATCTGCAGCGAAGCGACCGGCTTCCGTCGCGGGCATTTGTCCACGACGAGAAGGCCGCGCTTCGCGCAGACGGCTCCACCGAGCGGCGACATCCCGGTCGGGGTGACCGGCGGCTGACGCCGGCAGGCGGCGTGTGTCCCGCTGCTATGGTGCCGGTCGGCGAGTTGATCCGGGTTAGGCGGGGACCGATGGAATTCCAGTACTGGCATCTCGGTGTGGTTGCCGCCTTCGTCATCCTCGTCATCGTGGGCATGCGAGTGTCGACGCGAAGGACGTTGGTGGGCCTGGGCGCCGCGCTGATGCTCGCCGCCGGGTTCCTCTTCTACACGTTGATCCTCGACGAGGAGTATCTCGACATGGATGCGAACGCCCGGCTGGACGCTGCGGCGTTGATCGGCGTTCCCGCGGTCCTCGGTGTCGGCCTGGTTCTCCTCGCGGTCAAGCGCGCCAGGCGCAGCCGAGTCTGAGGGCCGGCCGGAGACGTTCCCGCGTACCGGGCGGCCCGGAGACCCTCCCGCGTGCCCGGCGGCCGGAGAACTCCCGCGTATCCGCCGGGCGGGCGACGGGCCGTGAGGAGTGACGGTGTTCCTGCGAAGGAAGAAGAACCCGCCGCCGCAGCCCGCTGACGTCCGGGCCGCGGAGAAGTGGCGCCGGCTGGACGACGCGTGGCGGCCGTGGCTGCGGCGGAGGCGGCCCGGCGGGAAGGGCCGGTTCCCGGCGGATGCGCCGACTACTACGGCTGGTGGGGCGACGGGTTCACGCTGCGGATCACGTTCGGCCCCGGCGATCGGCATTGTGCGATTCAGTGGGACAGATCGTTGTGGATCGACGGAATCGCGATCGCCGAGCACGAAACTCTGGACGACTACGGGATGTGGCTCGACGACCGGTTCTTCGTGATCGCGGCGGAGGGACCGAACGATCATCCGGCCCAGTCGTTCGTGTGGGACTCGCTGGTCTCCACGATCCGGTCGCTGGTCGTGCACGACGCCGGCCAGGGGACAACGATCGTCTTGGTGCCGACGCCGGGGGAGCGGTGGACGGACCCGACGGTGTCTCGCGACGGTGATGTGCTGCTGATCCACCCGGACCGCTCCGGCGGTCCGCCCGCCCGCACGCTGCCGATCTGCTGACCAGCGGGAGTCCCGACCGGACGGTCCCGCCTTCAGCCGAGAACGTCCGGCGGCTGTGTCGCCGACGTTGAGCAGCGTTCATTGGTGAGTGTGGATCAGTAGCAACTGAGGCCGGCTCAGTAGTTCGGGTAGAGTCGGCCCGTGCCCCGTACGGACCGCCGCCGTCACCACCAGCGCACTGGCCGCGGCGGGCCATCCGGACGCGCTGCCGGACCGGGCAGCGGAGCAGCTGTCGTGACCACCACCACGACCCCCGCCGAATCTCGCCGTCCCCCGAAACGAGCCGCCTTCCTTGCCGCGCTGCTGCTGACGCTGGCCACGGTGGCGGGCGTCGTGTGGCGGGAGACGCATTTCGACGCACGACTCGAAGCACTGCCCGACGCGCCGTTCGACCTGCTCGTCCAGGCCGGCGTCAGCGACGGTGAGGTGGCCGCCGTCCGGGACGGGCTGCGGGCTGCCGATCGGCACCTGCGCACCGTACTCGGCACGGGGGTCACCCAGCGGGTGGAGGTTCGCATCGCCCGCAGCCAAGGTTGTCAGCCGCTGGCGTCGCCCGCCGGACCGCCGACCGGGTGGGCCACCGATCGGCTGCTGTGCCTCAACACCAGGGCACCCGCATGGCGAAGCCAGTACGCCCGGGATCCGGCTCTCGCCGCCAACGTCGCCGCTCACGAGCACATTCACAATCTGCAGGGTCAACTCGGCTGTCACCGCGCCCGGCAGGACCACGAGTGGCTGTGGCTGTTCGAAGGAACGGCCGTCCACCTGGGATTCCAGTCCCTCGTCACCGCCGGCCGGTGGCCGGATGCCACGGCCACCGAGCAGATCCGTCGCTGGGGAGTGGCCGATCCGGTTCTCGGACCGCTGCCGGACTACGCGACAGACGGCACGGGGGTCGGAGACCCGGCGTACGCCCTGTTTCATCTGGCCACCCGCTATCTGGACGAACAGGCCGCCCGGCCAACGGCGCTCGTCGACTTCTGCCGCGCCGTCGGCACCGGGCAGCCGTGGCGGGACGCCTTCGCGGAGGCGTTCGGCATGCCGGTCGACACCTTCTACACGCGCTTCGCCGCCGCCCGCCCGCAGCTCATCGCCGCATTGTGACCAGCGGGATCCGGACCCCCGGGCCCGGACCGGCGCGCTCGGCGGTGTGGCCGACTGTTCACCACCAACTCATGTCGATGCCGAGTACGCCGCCTACCGTGAAGGTGACATCGATGTCCCGCGATGGAGGCTGTGATCGTCATGCGCCGTACCCTGATGACCACTCTGGCATTTCTGGCCGTGGCCGCTGTGCCGGGCGTCGCCCACGCGAGCGATGGCCCACCGCACCGATCGCACTTCGACCTCCAGGCCCATCGCGGTGGCCTCGGCATGACCACCGAAGGATCCCTGGAGGCCTTCGGCAAAGCGATGCGCCTCGGGGTCAGCACACTCGAACTGGACACCCAGGTCACCCGGGATCTGAAGGTGGTCGTCACGCACGACCGCCGGATCAGCGCCCAGAAATGCCGTGACATCGGACCGGTGACGCCGGGCGACCCGATGTACCCGTACGTGGGCGGTTACATCAAGGACCTGACCCTCGCGCAGATCAAGACCGTCGACTGCGGCTTCCAGCAGCTGCCCGGTTTTCCCGAGCAGGAGCAGATCCCGGGCTTCCGGATGGTTGAACTCCGCGACGTCCTCGATCTGGTCAAAAGCTACCGTGCCAAGCAGGTAACGCTCAACATCGAGACCAAGGTCGAGGCGGGCGCGCCCGAGCAAACCGCGCCCAGGGCGTTGTTCGTGCGCCGGGTCTTCGAGGAGATCCGCGCGTCCGGTCTGGAGCGGCAGGTCACCATCCAGTCCTTCGACTGGGGCGCCCTCACCGCCATGCACCGCCTGGCGCCGCGCTGGCCGCTGGTGGCACTGACCAACTACGACTTCCTGGAGATCGGCAAGCCTGGCGCGTCACCGTGGCTGGGCGGCTTGGACGTGGACGACTACGACGGCGACGTGGTGCGCGCGGCCGCTGCCGTCCCGGGCGTGCGGACGCTGTCGCCGGTCTACGGCTTCCCGCAGAACGGCAAAGTGGGCGACGCGGGCTTCCGGTTCTATCCGGATGCGGCCATGATCGCCCGGGCGCACGCGCGCGGCCTGCGGGTGGTTCCCTGGACCTGTGACGATCCGGCCACCGTCGAGGTGCTCATGGATCTGGGTGTGGACGGCATCATCACCAACTACCCCCACCGGATCCGCGACATCATGGCCGAACGCGGTATGCGACTGCCCAAGGCATACCGGCCGCGGTGACCCACCGGGGCCGCAATTGCGGACCGGCCTCTGCCCGTACGGAACAGGCGCCTGAAGGTGGCGCCGGTCAGGCGCCCGGGGCCACCAGCCCGGCGTCGTACGCCAGGATCACCGCCTGGGTCCGGTCGCGTGCGCCGGTCTTGGCCAACAGGCGTGCGACGTGCGTTTTCACGGTGTGCACGGTGATGAACAGTTCGCCGGCGATCTCCGCGTTGGACCGTCCCCGCGCCAGCGACCGGAGGACGTCGGTCTCGCGCGCGGTGAGATCGTCCAGCCGTCGTGCCGCGCCAGGGTCCCGGTACGGGATGTGGTCGAGGTAGCGGGAGATGAGCCGCCGGGTGGTGGAGGGTGCGAGCATCGCCTCCCCGCCGGCGACCGACCGTACCGCCGCGACCAGCTGTTCATGGGTGAGGGTTTTGAGCAGGAACGCCGCCGCGCCGGCCCGCAGCGCCCGGTCCACGTAATCGTCCAGGTCGAAGGTGGTCAGGATGATGACCCGGGTGCCGCCCGGCCCGAGGAGGTCCTCGGCGGCGAGCCGTTCCACCGCGGCCAGCCCGTCGGTTCCGGGCATGCGGATGTCGACGAGCGCCACGTACCGGGGTGGTGTCCCCGGACTGCCGGAAGTCGACCGCTGTTCCCGGCCGAGCGAACCCGTCCCACCAGCTCGGCCAGGTCACCGAGGCCCGGGGCCGGGGCCGGCGATCCCAGGAGCCGCAACGTGCCCCGCACGTCGTTGACCGCCCGGCGCGCATCGGCCGCCAACTCGTCGATCTCCGCGGCGGCCCAGCCCGGCAGGTCCGCGCGCCGGGCACGGAGAGCCTCCGCCCGTACCACCAGTGGTGTCAGGTGGTGGCCGGTCACGTCGTGCATGTCCCGGGCGATGCGTTCGCGTTCCTCACGGACCGCACGGCCGGCCCGTTCGCCGGCCAGCGAGAGTTCGACCCGGACCGCCCGCCATTGCCCGCCGAGCGCCCATGCGGCCGCCACGGCGAGCAGCGTCAGCGGCAACTCCGCCCCACCCCGGAACCCGGCCGGAGCCAGATGGGTGTTGAGAATCGCGATCACGACGACGGCCAGCCCGGCTCCGGCGACGATCAAGGCCTGGCGGGCCTGCAGGTACACCGCCAGAAAGAACGTGACCACCACCGCGGGTACGCCCGACCAGGCGCTGGTCTCCGCCCGGGCGGCGACAGCGAGCAGCAGACCCCCGGCGTTGACCGACAGCACCGCCGCGAACGCGAGAACCGGGCTGCGCCGGCGCAGCGCCAGGAGCAATGCCGGGACCAGCACGATGGCCGCCGCCAGGACGGTACGCCAGCCCTGCCGTACCGCGATGGCGAGCTCGAGAAGCGCCGGCGCCGCCGCCGCTCCGGCCAGCGTGAGGTCCCGCCGCAGCCGGGCCACCGTCCCGTCAGGCATGGGCGTAGGCGAGCAGGGTGAGGACCGCGCCGGTGCCGTTGACCAGGCAGTGTCCCGCCATCGAGATGCGCAGGTCCCCGAAGCGGACCAGCGCGGTCATCAGCAGCACCTGGCAGCCGAAGACGAACAGGTACAACTCGGGTTGCCAGAAGTGCTGGACCGAGAACAGTGCCGCGTTCACCACGACGGCCGCGAATCCGGCGATCGGCATGCGGGGCAGCAGATGCCCGCGGAAGTACATCTCCTCGATGATCGGGTCGACGACGGTGTTGAAGACGGCGGTGCCGACGACGAGCAGGACCAGACCGGCCCGGCCCGGTTCGTGCGCCGGTTCCCCGCCGAGCCAGTCGGGCACCCATCCGAAGACATGCGTCGCCAGGTTCTCCGTGAGCGGCCGCATGAGCAGGTACAGGGCCAGCATCGCGAGGTACAGCCCGGCCAGCACGCCGAGCAGCCGGGGCAGCGGAAGCCGTTGCCGGAAGCCGACGACCCCGCGCAGGCTCAGCCGGCCGTTGCGCCGCCGTCCCAGGGCCAGCAGCAAGCCGAGTTCGCCGACCAGAACCACCGGGCTGAGATCCAGCGCCAGATGGCCGGGCAGTCCGTGCTCCCGCAGCACCGGCGCGAGCAGCGCCGCGAAGGCGGTACTCAGAACGCCCGGCACCAGGAACATCACCAGGATCAGCCACCACGGATACCGTCCCGGCCGGTCGTCCGTGCCGGTCGCCGGACCGCCGGATGCCACATTCACCGCACTCATCGTCGTCTCCCCACGTCGCCGTTGATCAACGGCGTGAGCAGACGCTAACCGCGGGCCATGTGCCGGGTCGTCACCATCAAGAGTGGTTTCCGGCGCCGGCGGCGGGCCACCGGCTCCTCCTGCGGTAGGACTCGTCGGGCGGGCGTGCGGGGCCTCCGGTACGCGACCTCGTACCGAAGGCCCGGGGCGGCTTCAGCTGGCCGAACGCGGCAACTCGTCGCGGCGCACGCGCAGCCGTACGGTTCCGGGCTCGCCGTCGATGACGTCCGCGATGTCGTCGCCGGATGCGTAGGTGTCGTTGGACAGCGCCCCGGTGCCGTCGACGCGCAGATATCCGGAGCCCATGAGCACTTCCGCGAGCCCGACCACGGTGTCCGGGCGGACGTCCGTGCCGGGCAGCTGCACGGCGCTCACCTTGCCGGCGTCGTCGCCCGCGGAGTCCACGACGGCCATGCCGGGTCCGACCCGGGTGAGGAGCGAGCTCTCGGTGGGTTCGGCGGTCTCGTACTGATCGATTGGCTGCATGGCTTGTTGGTTTCCCTCCTCGAACCACACCAAAACGGTGGATGACCGCCGGCCGCGACCATGCCGCTTCACCGGGCTCGCCGCGGGGTGTTCGGGACGGCGCCGCCGGCCGGATCCGCGGTGCTGATGCGCAGTACGAGGTGTGGGTGGCCGACGCCGGAGAGCAGGCGGCGGATGCGCTCGCGAGTGACGACCAGTTCCATCGTCGCGCTCAGCGGCAGGAGCGACAGGCCAGTTCGGTGGCGGTGAGCCAGGCGGCGGACAGGGCTTCGCCGGAATGGAGCCACGCGGCCTCGTCGTCACCGGATCCGTAGAGGATCGCGAGGGCGGCGGCGCTCCCCGGCGTCTCGGAGACCGGTAGGTCGCCGTGGCGGCCGAAATCGCGGTCCGGCACGGCGGCGCGGGCCAGGCCGTGCACCTGGTCGGGGTGCAGCAGGTGCAGTCCGGCGCCGGCGGACTCGGCGGCCACGCTTACGGCGTGCAGGTTGCCGGTGTCGACCGCGGCGCTCACGGCGGACCGGTGGCCGGTGTGCCGCAGGCCGATGGTCTGCCGATGGCGGCGCGCTTCGAGGCGGACCGGGATCCGGCGGCCGAGCCGCAATCGGGCGAGATGATCGGGGTGCGCGGGGTCCGGCATGCGCGCGAGGCCGGCGTGCCAGCCGTCGGCGGCGAGGCTGACCAGCGCGTGATGCAGGGTGGCGCCGCAACTCATGATCGCGAGCCGGGAGTCGGGGTCGGTGACGTCGAGTGCCCGGCTGTGGTCGAGGTGCAGGTTCAGTTCGTCGGCGGTAAGGCGCCATCGCCACGGCTGGGTGTTGTGGATCGACGGTGCGCGCCCCGCCATGGCAGCGGCGGCGAACAGGGCCCGGGCCTCGGCGCGGGTACCGGCGGCTCGTGGGGGACCGTCAGTGCTGCTCATGCGGGGTTTCCTTCGCGCCCGGGAACAGTTCTGTGCGAACGCACCGGATCGCTGCAGCGGGCGAGAGAACGCCGGCGCCCACACAACGGCCAGGTATCAGGCCACCGGGGTCTCGGGCGACACCCCAACCCTACGCCTGCCCCCGGCCACGGGAGCGCGCCCGTCAGCGGCTTCGACGAAATGCGCGTACGGTCAAGGTGTCGCCCGAGACCCGGTGGCCGCCCGCCCGCCCGCCGCCGACATCTTCCGACATTCGTGGATCCCGCTGTGGTTGACGCATCCTCGGCCTGCCTCGGAGCCCGCACAGGAGCAAGCCTGCCGTCCTGGCCGGCCGCTGCACCACGCCCGCCCTTTCGAGCGGGATTCTCATTTCAGGAGCTCATATGATCGATCAGGAATTGGAACAGGATCATCGCATTGTCGTGGGCATCGACAATTCCGCCGGCTCTGCTGAGGCGTTGCGGTGGGCGCTCGCGCACGCACGGCTGACCGGTGGCTCCGTCGAGGCTGTCACGGCGTGGCAGGTGCCGCCCGCGTACGCCTACACGTACGGCTGGACACCGACCGGTATCGACGATGCCGGCATCGTGCGGTACGCCGAGAAGACTCTGGCGGAAACGGTGGCACAGGTGCAGGGCGAGGATGACCACCCGATTCCCGTCACCACCCGGGTCATGGAGGGTCCCGCCGCACAGGTCCTGCTGGATGCCGGCAAGGGGGCGGAACTGATGGTCCTCGGCAGCCGCGGTCACGGAGCCTTCTCCGGAATGCTGCTCGGTTCGGTCAGTCAGCACTGCGTCCAGCACGCCACCTGCCCCACCGTCGTCATCCCGAAGTAGGCCACGCTGCCGGCACGTGTCCCACAGCACGACGGCTGGCCCGCGTCGTATCTGCGTTCGGCGGGTATCAGGAACTATGATTCGTGCGAGATGCGCCGCGGATCTGGCCGAACTCACCACGTCCGCGTTCTCGAGGAGCGTCGGTGGCGCACCTCCGGTCAAGGCCGTTTCACCGCAGATCTACTTTGCTGACCATGCCGGTCGCCGATCACGGAAGTTTTCCGACAGGCGACGTGGCGTGCCGGCCTCACCATTGGAAGAGGGACCGTCGTGACCGCCACACATGTCAGAAGATCTGAGATCGTCGCCATTCTCCGGTCCAAAGGAAAGTCCGCACGCGCCGACTGGTTCGAACGCACGCTGCCCGACATTGTCGACACCGGCAAGAACAGCAGCCTGCTGGCGAACCTCGAGATCGACGCTGACGTCCTGAGCCAGACCGATCGCATTCCCCAGAACGCTTGACCTTGGACGACCAGCCGGTGCAGCCGCTGCCACGGCACGGCCGCACAGGTTCTGCCGGGAACGCGGCCGTCACGACTCCCGCGGGAGCAGGCGGCCACGGATCGGCCAGTTTGCCGGCCGGCGGCTGGGGTACAGCGTTCCCTGGTAGCGACCTCCCCGCGCCGAACCGCCAGATCACCGAGACCGGGCTGCTCGAACGACGACTCGCCTGTTCCGCGATACGGATGGGCGTTGTCGCCGATGCTCAACGGGGTCGGCGCGGGCTCAAAGGTTTCAGGTCCGGCCGGAAATCGGTAGGAATCTCAGGCTTTCCTCGAGAAGGGGAGTCCTGTGGGCCGCTGCGGAGGGGGGCCCGGCGGCCCACAGGGGTCCATACCCGGACGGCACCGCCTCCGAACAGGCAGCCGAGCAGCCAGGGAGTCAGTGAAGTTCCGGTGGGGTCGTCCGGTCGGTGACGATGGCCTGTGCCACCTCGGTCAGCTTGCGGTGGTGATTCCGGGCGTAGTTGCGGATCCGCGTGAATGCCTCGTCGACGCTGACCGCTTGGGCATAGGCGACCGCGCCTTTGGCCTGTTCGATGATGATCCGGCTGTTGAGCGCGCCCTGGAGTTGTTCGGTGAGTGCCTCGCCGCGCCGTAACGAACGTTCTTGCAGAAGTGCGATGGCGGCCACGTCCGCGAGGGACTGCACGATCGGCACGTCCGCACCACTGAAGTCCCCGCCCTTGGTGTCACCGAACACGTTCAACGCTCCGATGACCTGGCTGCGCAGCCGCAAGGGGAAGGCGTGCACGGATTGGAACCCGGTCGCGGTGGCGCGGGGTGCGAACAGGGGCCACCGGGAGGTCGCGGCGCTCAGGTCGACGTTGATGACCGGATGTCCGGTGCGGTAGGCCTCCAGGCACGGGCCTTCCCGCGTCTGCAGCTGGAACAGCTCCAGCAGTTTGACGTTCTCGTCCGATCCGGCCATGTACTCGAGGTTGCCGCGCCCGTCGGCGAGCATCAGTCCCACGGCTGCCGCGCCGACCAGGTCTGCGGTGCGGTCGGTCAGCATGTGCAGGAAATCGATCAGGTCGAACTCTTCGACGAGAGTGTCGGCGACCTCGACGAAGATCGACGCCAGCCGTTGTGCCGAAACGGTGGTCATCCCTGCCTCCTGGCTGCTGGGCGGTGCGGTGGCATGGTCATGGGCGGTCGGCCTCGAAGCGCAAGTTGCGGGCGACGATATCGCGGGCCACGTCGCCGAGGCTGCGGTTCTCGGCGTAGGCGTACGCCCGGATGCGGGCCGCGGCGTCGGTGATGCTGCCCTGAATCTGGACCATGACCATGCCTTGGGCCTGGAACAGTTCCGCTCGGTTCCCGACCCCGTCGATCACGCTGTCGTACGCCGGCCCGCCCAGTGTGCCGGTGTCCTCCCTCTGGCGGTCGAGCAGAGCCTCGACCGCGACGTCCGCGAAGCAGAGGGCGTCGGTCAGGTGCTGTTCGGAAAGGCGGCCGGCCTGGTCACGAAACACGTCGAAGACACCGAGCCGGGCCGCGCCGATCTGCAGCGGGAATGCGAAGACAGCGCGGACACCACGGTCGTGGACCTCGGGTGCGTACACCGGCCACCGTGTCACCTCGTCGGCGAGATCGGCGATCAGCACCGGTTGGCGGCGGTCGAAGGCATCGAGGCAGGGACCCTCGCCGAGCAGGAACTGGAGTTCCTCCACGTGCTCGCTGGCCGGGTCGGATGCGGCGTACACCCCGCGGGTCCCGTCGTCGGTCAGCACGCTGATCCCCGTTCCGGAGGCCGACAATGCTGACGCCGCGGCCCGGCAGACGCATCGTAAGTGATCAACGACTCCGCCGTTTCGGGCCGGCTGGGCGGCGATGAGATCTCGGATCACGGTGGCCCGGTCACTCATGGTGCTCGCTGGGACCGGACCCGGCTCGAGGGCGGTGCCACGAACCAGTCGATGTCCCGGTCGCCAGTTCCCGCCCCGTTTCCGGGGCGTCCGGGGCTGCGGGGCCCGGGGCGGGCGGGACCACGCGCATCGTGAAGGTACCGCCGTCGACGCAGACGACGGTCATACTCCTCGGCGACTGGCCCGTCCGATAGTCGATGCCGACCGTGCGCCGGTCCATGACGATCCGGTCAGGTGCGGCTGCCCAGTCTCCGGCGCTGAGCACCAGCCGTCGCACCGGTCCACGGACGTGATCGAGCATCGGCAGCAGAACGCGCAGTTCAGTGTCAAGATCGGGCGACTTGGGCCACCAACTGCCGTCGAACGAAGCGTGATCGAGCCGCGTCAGTTCCCGCGCCCGGAGGCGCTCGGCAGGGGACAGGAATTCAGGGTGGCGGATGTACAGGGCCATGACGAGATCCCATCGTCCAGGACCGACGCAGGCGCGGGACCCAGCCTGAAAGTCAACAGGCGAGGACGAGGTCCACCGAGTCCGGTGAGCGGCGCGGCCTCCGGCAGGCGGGCTGCGCACCGGCCGAGGCCGGCACCGATGACGGCGTCACCGGTCACTCCCAGTGTACGCGCCGCCGACTTCGACGACTGCGCGCGGCCGTCTCGGGGCCGCCGATACTTCCGAGTCGCTCGAAGGTACGCCGCTGCAGGCCAGCGCGTATTTCCGGACGCGTTCCACAATTTTGCAAAGAATCGTTCAACTATTGCGGTTGTGTGACTGAGACTGTCACGATGACCGTCGATCCCTCCCCGACACCCGGATCGACTGGAGTCCCCATGACAGTCACTCGCCGTACCCTGCTGTCCTCAGCCGCCCTCGGCCCGCCGGCCGCCCTCCTCGCCGCCGCGCCGGGCCGTGCCGCATCGCCCGCCGGTGACGTGGTCGGCAAGGTCAGCGTCGGTTACCAGGGCTGGTTCGCCTGCCCCGGCGACGGTGCGCCGATCGGCGGCTGGTGGCACTGGAGCCGCGACCGCTTCCAGCCGCCTTCACCTGCCAACACCACCATCGTGTCCTGGCCCGACCTGCGCGACTTCACACACGCGTACCCGACGGCGTACCCGAATCTCGGCGACGGCCGGCCCGCCACGCTCTTCTCGTCCTACGACCAGCAGACCGTGGACACGCACTTCGACTGGATGCGGACCTACAGCATCGACACCGCCGCGCTGCAGCGATTCAACCCGTTCGGCGACGAGGGCCCGACCCGCGACGCGATGACCCGGAAGGTGCGGGCCGCGGCCGAGCGGACCGGCCGCAAGTTCTACATCATGTACGACGTCACCGGCTGGACGAACATGCAGTCCGAGCTGAAGACCGACTGGACCACGAAGATGTCGGCGCACACCGCGTCCAGCGCCTACGCCCGGCAGAACGGCAGACCCGTCGTCTGCGTCTGGGGCTTCGGCTTCAACGACGACGGCCGCCCGTTCACCCCGGCGCAGTGCCTCGACGTGGTCAACTGGTTCAAGGCGCAGGGCTGCTACGTGATCGGCGGCGTACCCACCTACTGGCGCGAGGGTAAGAACGACAGCCGGACCGGGTTCCTCGAGGTCTATCACGCCTTCCACATGCTGTCGCCGTGGATGGTCGGGCGCACCGGTGACCTCGCCGGGCTCGACTGGTTCGCCACCAACGTCAACGCCGCCGACCAGGCCGACTGCAACGCGCATGGCATCGACTACCAGCCGTGTGTGCTGCCCGGCGATCTCTCCGCCGGGCACCGCCGGCACGGCGACTTCTACTGGCGCAGCGTCTACAACATGGTGCGGCTGGGCGCGCAGGGCCTCTACGTGTCCATGTTCGACGAGTTCAACGAAGGTAACCAGATCGCCAAGACCGCCGAGACGGCCGCGTCCGTACCGGCCGGCACCGGGATCCGCGCGCTGGACGAGGACGGCACCTTCTGCTCCGCCGACTACTACCTGCGGATCACCACGGACGCGGGGAAAATGCTCAAAGGGCAACTTCCCCTGACTTCCGTACGCCCGACGCAGCCGACCACCGCAACCACCCCGCCGCCGCAACCCACCGGTGATCTCGCCGCCGGCAAGGCGGTGAGCGCCAGCAGCGTGAACGGCCCGTACGCCGCGGCCAACGCGGTCGACGCGAGCACCGGCAGCTACTGGGAGTCCAGCGGCGCGCTCCCGCAGTGGCTCCAGGTGGACCTGGGCGGCGCCTACACCGTGAAGAGCCTGGTCATGCGCCTGCCCGCCGGCTGGGAGAGACGCACGCAGACGGTCACCGTGCAGGGCAGCAGCGACGGTTCGAGTTACCGCACTCTCGCCGCCTCCGCCGGCTACGTCTTCGACCCCGGCTCCGGCAACACGGTGACGGTGGCGTTGTCCGGCGCGACCGCCCGCCACGTGCGGCTGGCCTTCGCGGCCAACACCGCCTGGCCGGCGGCTCAGATGGCCCAGCTCCAGGTGTACGGCGAGGACGCCCCGCCGGCCACACCACCGCCCGTCACCGACCTGGCACGCGGCAAACCGGCCACCGCCAGCAGCCAGGTCCAGGCGTACGGGCCGGGCAACGCGGTCGACACGGACGCGGGCAGTTACTGGGAGAGCGCGAACAACGCCTTCCCGCAGTGGATCCAGGTCGACCTGGGTTCGGCCGTCCCGGTCGGGCGGGCGGTCCTGAAACTGCCGCCGTCGTGGGGCGCCCGGACACAGACGCTCGCCATCTCCGGAAGCACCGACGGTGCCACCTTCACCACGCTCGCCGGAGCCGCCGGGCGGGCGTTCAACCCCGCGTCCGGCAACACGGTGACGGTCAGCTTCCCGGCCGCCGCCACCCGATACCTGCGGGTCACCGCGACCGGGAACTCCGGATGGCCGGCCGGGCAGCTGTCGGCGCTGGAGGCATACGCGAGCTGATCGGACCGTACATCCTGCAACGCCGTCGCGGGACGCGGCGCGGTGGCGTCCGGGCCGATGGGTGCGTATGACCCCCAGTGACGCATGGCTTCCGCCGGCGCCGGACGTCCCGCCACGATGCTCATCGGCAGATTCCGGGACCGTGCTGAGCGGGAGCGATCGAGACGTGTTCCAGGCCACCCCCACGGTGGTAGGCCACACCATGTCAGCATGGTGAACCCGGTCGCAGCGCCTGATCGCGCGGGCCGGTCGCCAGGGTCCTGCAGAGGTCAGCATGCGACCTTAGTGGCGGATAGTCGCAATTCAGGCCCCATGTTAGGACGTTACGGGTGCAGGGCAGCCGATTCGGCGAGTTTGCCCTCCGCTCAGCTCGGCGTTCGTCAGCGGAGGACGCATTTCCCATGAGAGTCTGACGTCACGTCAGCACTGGCCACATAGCCGAACGATCGTCCACTGGAGGGAGCTGCGCAGCCGGACGAAAGGACGGCGAGGATGGGCCAGGGCAACGAGAACACGAAGGGCCGCCTCTTCGGACGGTGGCTGCGACGCAACGCGGGGACTATCACCGCGGGGGCCACCGTGGTGGCGACGGTCGCTACGTTGCTCAGTTCGTGTTCGGGAGGAGGTCCCGCCTAGAGGCAGGGCTCCATCAGAGCGAGGGGCCGCTCAGCACGCCAGGCGGGCGGCCCCTTCGCCCATGTCTCGTCACTCCCGGCCCTCCCACGGGAAGAGGCCCCGCCAAGCGGCGGGGCCCCATCATTCAGCGAACCTGCTCAGCTATTGCCAGGCGGGCAGAGACGCCGAAGATTCTGGAGCATCGATGCGAGCGAACGACGTCGATGCGTCAGACCTTGACCGTACCGATTCGGCCACGCGACCGCAGCTCATAGGAGCTATCTCCGCTCCGAAGGCTGATTGATCTTGCGGGCTCGGTGACCGTACGACGGGATCAAGGCTCACCACTCTGGCTAAGGGCTCAGGCGGGGCAGCCGATGGGTGGGTGTACTGCGCGTGCGTTCCGCCGCGCTGATGGGCCCCGGTCTACGAGGTTGTGGTTGGCATGCGCATGTGGAGAGACCTTCGGCTTGGCGCCCGGCTCGGGATGGCCTTCGGAGTGGTCGCCGTGCTGATGGTGATCGCCGTGGGGGTGGGCCTCGACGGCATCGCTGCGGCCCGCGACGGTACTGCCCGGATGCGCAGCACGGCAGCGGTCGCGAACCTGGCGGGCGAGGCCAAGTTCCAGGCCGCGGACATGGCGGGGTGGCAGACCGGCTACCTGTTCGACGCGTTGCGGGGGGTGCCGGGAGCAACCGGTGACGACGTCGGCCAGCGCCGGCAGTTCCTTGCCTCGGCGCAGCGCCTGCGCCAGCAGCTCACCGACCTGGGCAGGCAGCCATTGACCGATGGCCAGCGCGGCATGGTCACCGATGCGACAGCGGCGTACGAGCGATTCATGCAGTTGGACGAGAAGATCGTCGCGCTGTACCGGACCGGCACGCCGGCCAGCCTGCGGGCGGGCGGTGAACTGGCCTCCGGCGAATCGCTTGAGGCGTTCGGCCAGGTAGCCGACGGTGTGGGCCAGCTGTCGGCCGACGCGGTGCAGGTGCAGAACCAGGTGGCCACCGCTGCGGAGGCCGACAGCGGCCGGGCGCAGATGTGGACAGCCGTGGCCGGTGCCGCCTGCCTGCTGCTGGCCGTCCTGTTGTCGCTGCTGATCACCCGGTCGATCACCCGGCCCATCGCTCGCATCGTCGAGGTGCTGACCGGCTTGGCCGCCGGGGATCTGACTTCCACCACCGGTTTGACGACGCGCGACGAGACCGGGCGGATGGGCCGCGCTCTGGACACCGCGATCACGAACCTGCGTGAGACGGTGACCACGATCGGCGGGTCGGCGATCACTTTGGCCGGGGCGTCCGAGGAACTTTCCACGGTCAGCTCCCAACTGCAGTCCGGGGCCGCGTCCGCCGCAGCCCAGGCCGGTGCCGCCTCGCAGGGCTCCGAGCAGGTCAACGCCGGCGTGCAGAGCATCGCCGCTGGTGCGGAGCAGATGAGCGCTTCGATAAGCGAGATCGCCTCCAACGCCGGGCGGGCCGCGCAGGTCGCGCAGGAGGCCATGGTCGTCGCCCAGCGCACCACAGCGCAGGTCGCCCAGCTCGGTACGGCGAGCGCCGAGATCGGAGACGTGGTCCGGCTGATCACCAGCATCGCCGAGCAGACGAATCTGCTGGCGCTGAACGCGACCATCGAAGCCGCGCGCGCCGGTGAACTCGGCAAGGGCTTCGCCGTGGTCGCCGGTGAGGTCAAGGAGCTCGCGCAACAGACCGCGAAGGCCACCGAGGAGATCACCACCCGGATCGGCGCGATCCAGTCGTCGAGCCGCACCGCGGCCGAGGCCATCGGGGAGATCACCGGCGTCATTCAGCAGGTCAGCGACTACACCACCACGATCGCCTCCGCGGTGGAGGAGCAGACCGCCACCACGGCGGAGATGAGTCGTTCGGTGGCTGACGCGGCAGCCACCAGTGGCGAGGTCGCCCGCACCGTCGCCGATGTCGCCGATGTCGCCAGCGGTACCGCCGGCGGTGCCGATGCCACCCGGCAGGCCGCAGCCGAGCTGACCCGCCTCTCCAGCGATCTGACCCAGCTCGTCGGCCGGTTCCGTCACTGATCCGCGGCACCGTCCTCCACCGTGACTACGGCGGGTTACCATGGCGGGAGAACGGTCGAGCCAAATCCCCCCTGGTCCCGGTCCGGATGGGTGGTGGGGGATGCATGCCGATGATCACGCAGTTCTGCTGTCCGCTCCCGACGTCGGTGACTTGGAGCAGGAGTACGTTCTGGCGGCACTCCGGTCGGGGTGGGTAGCACCGGCCGGTCCTGATCTGGACCTCTTCGAGCACGAGATCGCCCGCCGGGCCGCGGTGCCGCATGCGGTCGCGGTCAGCTCGGGAACCGCTGCGCTGCATCTGGCCCTGCTGGGTATCGGCCTCGGTCCCGGCGACGTGGTCGTCGTGCCGACCCTCACGTTCGCCGCCACGGCCAATGCCGTGGTGTACACCGGCGCGACACCTGTCTTTGCCGACTGCGACGCGGCGACCGGAAACCTGGACCCCGGCCTGCTCTCCGATCTGCTCGTCCAGCTGACGGGCGAGGGGGTCCGGGTCCGCGCGGTGATGACCGTCGACCTCTACGGCAGTTGCGCCGACTATGAAGGTATAAGCCCGATATGTGAACGATTTGGCGTTCCTCTCATCGAGGACGCCGCGGAAGCGGTCGGGTCCAGCTGCGCCGGTGGGCCGGCCGGTTCCTTCGGGCGGGCAGCGGCGTTCTCGTTCAACGGCAACAAGATAATGACCACATCCGGAGGCGGCATGCTTCTCACCGCCGACGCGGCGCTGGCCGGCCGGGCGCGCTATTTGGCGGGGCAGGCGCGTCTGCCGGCGGCACACTACGAGCACGCCGACATCGGGTACAACTACCGGCTGAGCAACGTGCTGGCCGCGCTGGGCCGGGCGCAGCTGTGCCGTCTCGACGAGATGATCGAACGCCGGCGGGCGCTCCGGGACCGGTACGCCAAGGTCTTCGCGCACGTCGAGGGGGTGAGTCTGCTCGCTGGTGACGACACAGCGGCGAACTGCTGGCTCACCCCGATCATCGTCGATACCGCGCGGACCGGCTGGCGGGCGAGCGACCTGGCCGCGTTCCTTGCCGCGCGTGACGTCGAAACCCGGCCCCTCTTCAAGCCCATGCATCTCCAGCCGGTCTTCGCCGGCGCGCGCGCGTTCCTCAACGGCTCCGCTGAGGCCCTGTTCGCCCATGGTCTCGTTCTGCCGGGGGGCTCCGGACTCGGTGACCGGCAGATCCGCAGAGTCGTCGACGGCATCACGGAATTCCTGGACGGCCGAAGGTGAGGCTGTCCATCCGGACCACCGACGTCGTGCAACGGGCGATCGACATCGTTCTCGCCGGCAGCGTGCTGGTGGCCACGGCACCCGTCATGGCCGGGGTCGCCGTTGTGGTGGCCGCGGGACTCGGCCGTCCCGTGCTGTTCCGCCAGCAGCGCCCCGGACTTCACGGACGGCCGTTCACGCTGGTCAAGTTCCGCACCATGCGCGACGTGGACGAGAGCCGCGGCCGGGTCACCGACGCCGACCGGCTCACCGGCCTGGGCCGCGCACTGCGAGCCACCAGCCTGGACGAGCTGCCGACGATGTGGAACGTGCTGCGCGGCGAGATGAGCCTGGTCGGACCACGGCCCCTGCTCATGCAGTATCTCGACCTGTACACCGCCGAACAGGCGCGCCGGCATCTCGTACGGCCGGGCGTCACCGGACTCGCGCAGGTGAGCGGACGCAATCTGCTGAACTGGGAGGACCGGCTGGCGCTCGACGTCTGGTACGTCGATCACCGCTCCTTGGCCCTGAACGCCCGGATCTGCGTACGAACCGTTCTGGTGCTGATGCGGCGGGTGGGCATCGCCGCGCCGGGCTCGGCCACGATGCCGCTGTTCACCGGTTCGCCGCGGCCCGGCGGTCAGGAGGCGAACAGTGTCTGAGCCGGTCGTCATCGTCGGATGCGGCGGCCACGGCCGCGAGATCTTCGGGATCATCGCGGCCCTCAACGACAGTTCGGGCGATCCGTGGAAGGTGGTGGGATTCCTCGACGACGCGCCGTCGGAGGCCAACCTGCGCGGTGTGGACCGGCTCGGCGCCGCCTGGCTGGGGCCCAACGAGCTGTTGTCACGTCTGGACGCCCACTACGTCATCGGCATCGGCGACCCGCGGATCCGTGCCGGGGTCGCCGCGCGCCTCGACCCGTTCGGCCGGCCGGCGGCTGTCATCGTGCATCCCGCGGCGACGTTGGGTTTGGACAACGAGGTGGCCGACGGGGTCGTGCTGTTCGCCGGAGCCCGGATCACGACGAACGTGACCCTGGGCCGGCACGTTCACATCAACCAGAACGCCACGGTCGGCCATGACTCCGTTCTGGCCGACTACGTCCAGGTGAACCCGCTCGCGGCGGTCTCCGGCAACTGCGGCATCGGCCGGGAGGTGCTGATCGGCACCAACTCCTGCGTGCTGCAGGGCCGGACGGTGGGAGACGGCTCGACGGTGGGCGCCGGGGCGTGCGTCGTACGTGACGTCGGCGCCGGCCGGGTCGTCAAGGGCGTCCCGGCCGGGTAGCGAAGGGTGACACATGCGAATCACCTACATCCACCAATACTTCAAGACACCGGGGATGTCCGGTGGGACGCGCTCCTACGAGTTCGCCCGGCGCCTGGTCGAACGGGGGCACGAGGTGCACATGATCACCGGCGACCCGGACAGCCGGCACGAGCGGGTGACAAGGGAGTCCGGGATCGTGGTGCACTGGCTCCCGGTGCCCTACAGCAACGCGATGTCGTACCGTCGCCGGATCGTGGCGTTTCTCGGCTTCGTCCGCCGGTCGGCGGTGGTGGCCGGCCGTCTGCGGCACGACCTGGTCCTGGCGACCAGCACACCGCTGACGGTCGCTGTCCCCGGCGTCTACGCGGCACTGCGCCGACGTGCACCGATGGTGCTGGAGGTCCGCGACGTGTGGCCGGAACTGCCGATCGCGCTGGGTGTGCTCCGGTCGCCGGTCAGCCGCTGGGCCGCCCAGCGGCTGGAGGCGTGGGCCTACCGCAGGTCGGCTCATGTCATCGCACTGTCCCCGGGCATGGCGGCCAGCATCCGGCGCCGTTTTCCCGGCGTCGCGGTCACCGTGGTGCCGAACAGCTCCGACCTCGAGCTGTTCGCCGGGGCCGGCCGCGCGGGCGCGTCGCTGCGGCAGCGGACGCCATGGCTCGGTGACCGGCCACTGCTGCTGTACGCCGGAACGCTCGGACCGGCGAACGGCGTGGACTACCTGGTACGCCTGGCCGCCAGTCTCGCCGGCATCGCCCCCGACGTGCGGATCGCCATTCTCGGCGACGGCCGGATGCGCGACAGCATCCGGGATCTGGCCGTCGAGTCGGGCGTGCTGAATCGGAACCTGTTCATGCTCGGGCCGGTCAGCAAAGCCGAGGTGGTGGCGTTCTTCGGCGCGTGCGACCTGGCGGCCTCCGTGTTCGTCGACGTGCCGGAGCTGGGGAACAACTCGCCGAACAAGGTCTTCGACGCCTTCGCCGCGGGCCGGCCGGTTGCCGTGAATCACGGCGGCTGGATCGCCGACCTGATCACGGAGACGGGTGCCGGGCTGGTGCTGCCCGCGCGCGATCCCGCGGCGGCGGCTGTGTCGGTGGCCGGCTTCGTCGGCGATCGCGCGGCATGCCGGGCGGCCGGGGCGGCGGCGTACGCGCTGGCGCGCGATCGATTCGACCGCGACCTGCTTTTCGAAGACTTCGAGCGGGTCCTGTCCGACGCGGCGGGCTACCGGGGGAGCGGGGCGGCGGGCCGGGCCGGCCGGACCGCGGCCAGCAGTAGGAAGATCCACATCAGTCGAGCGTCGTAGTAGTCGCCGGAGAACAGGCTGGCGGCCCCGATGAAGATGCCGCAGTAGGCTGCTGTCCGGCATTCCAGGCTGCGCTCGGGCAGCGGCACGGTGGTGTAGCCGTGCCACAGGCCCAGCCACGCCACCACCAGGAGCGCCAGTCCGACGAACCCGCCCTCGGCGGCGATCGACAGCGGCAGGTTGTGCACGTACTCCTCGGCGAATCCCAGATCGACGACCGTCTGGAAACCGTTGAGACCCGTACCGAGGATCGGTCGTTGCAGGAAGATCCGTAACGCCATCTGGAACAGCAGGTCACGCGAGGACGCGTACCCCTGACCGATGGTCGAGTCGACGAACCGTTGCTGCACGAACCCGGCTATGAGCGGACCGGTCGTGATCACCAGGACCGTGCCGACCACGGCGATCAGGGCGAGTGGCTTGGCGATCCGGTTGACGTCGAACCTGGGCCGGATGGCCAGCAGCGCGACGGCGATCGTGATACCGAGCGCGACGATGCCGCCCCGTGAGCCGGAGGCGACCGCCCCGAACAGGAAGGCCGGGATCGGAACCAGCCAGATCAGCTTCTCACCGCTGCGCAGGTACAGGTAGAGCGAGGTGATGGCACCGAGGATCATGACACGGACGAAGACGTTCGGGCCGCCACCGAGCGCCGCCCACCGGCCGTTGGTCTCGTGGCCCTGACCGGACGCGGCGGCCAGGAAGTAGACCCAGGCCGCGGCGTGGAACAGCTTCAGGGTCGTGGCCGTAACCCGGTCGCGGTCCCATGCGGCCAGGGTGAAGTAGACCAGCAGCAGCCCGCCGACCGCGCACAGATCGGCGACGGCCGGGCCGGTCACCGCACCGGGCGGCACCCACAGCACCGACAGCCCCTGATAGCCGAGCAGCGCCAGGATGCCGAGCAGGACGTGCCCACCCTCGGCCGGGCGTGCGCCGACGTGGTGCGCCTCGAGAACGAGCGCCAGGAGCAGCACCAGGAACAGGGGCACTCGGACGTCGTTGATGATCGGGACGTCGAGGCCGACCCGGTCCAGCGTGAAGCGGCCGGACAGGGTCACCACGAAGGCGATCAGGACGACCAGTCCGGGTCGCTGCGGTTCCGCGGCGGTCATGAGCGCTGCCGCCGCAGGGCATACGCGGCGAGACCCGCCGCATGGCACCCGAGCACGAAAGCCGCCACCAGCAATCCCAGTACCGCCGCGTGCGGTGTCGCGAGGAACACCGTGCCGATACCGGTCACCACGAACTGCAGAAGGAGGACCCCCACCAGGAGCCGGCTCACCACCTTGGCCTCGAGCAGGGTGTCCAGCGTCGGCCGGGCCGCGTAGAACATCGCGAGTGGGACGGCGGCCAGCACGCCCAGCCGCAGCACCGGGATCGCGTCGCCGAACTCCGGGCCGAGGAACGCCCGCACCATCAACGGCGCGAACGCCACGATCACGGCGGCGGGGACGGCGGCGGCCGAGCCGGCCAGCAACGGCAGCACGGTCAGTAGTTGCCGTACGGTCCCGTGCTCCTCGGGCCGATGGAACAGCCGGCTGATCCGAGGCATCAGCACCGGTGTGAGCATGGCGAACACGGAGCAGATCAGGGTGACCGCGGAGGTGGTGAAGCCGACGTAACCCGCTTGCGGGCTCTCGGGCATCGTCACGGCCACCGCGAGCGTCGGCAGCGTGTAGAAGCCGGGAAGAGCCAATTCCCCCGGCATCCGGCGTACGCCGTACGAGATCAATGTTCTGATGCCGGGCTCCGCCGTCGCGGCGGGGGCGGGATCGCTCCGAACCGCGAGCAACCCGGCTACGCCCACCATCGCGGTGCCCAGTCCCTGGACGATCAGGAAGTCCTCGAGCCGGTCCGTCGCGGCGAACGCGATCAGTGGTGTCAACCCGAAGCCGGCCCCGAGAGCCACGTTCGAGACTGCCTCCTGACGATTGCCGCGCAGCGCGGCCAGGGTGATCGTGCACAGGCAGTTGCCGCCCAGCATGATGAGAACGGCGGTGACCGCGGACCGCCCGCCGGGTAACCCCAGCAGGGCGGCGATCTGCTCACCGGCCGCGGCGCCGGCCAGCGTGACGACGGTGACCAGCGCCGCTTCGAGATACCAGACCTGGCGGGCGAGCCGGCGGCCGCGGTGCTCGGCGCGCGGCAGGTATCGGTACAGGCCGACGCCGAGGCCGAGCAGCAGTGCCGGCTGAAGTGTCGTCACCATGCCGCGGGCGATCTGGTAGAAGGCGAATCCGTCGACGCTGTCCCGGCGGGCGACCAGGTGAAACAGAAGAAGCCCGGTCCCGAGCACGAAACACTGGATGGCAAACGTGGCGGCGTAGTCGTGTCGCACCGCGGAGGGCACCGTGCGCAGCAGCGACCGCAGGCCGGGCCGGTCACCGCGGGGCATGCGCCGGTTCGCGGCCGAGGCCGGTGATCATGACGGCTGTCTCCGCCAGCTGCCCCGGCCCTTGCGCGCCGGCTTCGCACCGGACAGGTACGCGTCGTAGGTAGGCACCGCGTCCGGTCCCTTGTTGGTGACCATGTTCAGCACGCAGCCGAGCAGCGTGGCGTTGACTGCGTGCAGCACTCGCACCGCGCCGGTGACCTGTGCCGCCGTCGTCCTTCTCGCCTGCACCACCAGTAGCGTGCCGTCGGTGCGGGCGGCCACGACGCCCGCGTCGGTGACCGGGAGCAGGGGCGGGCAGTCGAAGATCACTACGTCGAACTTCTTGCGCGCCTCGTCGACGAGTTCGGTCATGCGCGGCGAACTGAGCAGTTCGCTCGGGTTCGGCGGGGTCCGGCCGCTGGCCAGCAGCCACAGTCCGGCACCCCATGGCTGCAGTACCTGCTCCAGGACCGCGGTGCCGTCGAGGATTGTGCTCAGGCCCGCAGAGTCCTCGCGGCCCAGGAACGCGGCGAGTCGCGGGCGGCGTAATTCGGCGTCGACGACCAGGACCCGCTGGCCGGCCTCGGCGAACAGCCACGCGAGCCCGCAGGCGGTGGCCGAGCGGCCCTCTCCGGGAACCGCGCTGGTCACCGCCAGCGTCTTCACCGAGGCGGCGGCGGCGGCGCACTGCACCTGCGTACGGATCTCGCGCAGCGCCTCTGTTCGTGCCGAGGCGCTGGGCGAGACGAACGGCGCGCCCTGGTCCATCGGCACCTGGGCCAGAACCGGCGCCGACGCGAGAGCCTGCAGCGCCTCGGCGGTGCGTACGGTGTGGTCGGCGACCTCCCGCCCGACCGAGCCGACAGCGCCGACGACGAGCCCGACGACCAAGGCGAGGGCCAGGTTGTTCAGCAGGTCCGGCGCCACCGGGTCCTCGTCGAGTGCCGGCCCGGAGACGACGGTCACCTTGACCGTCGAGGGCTGCGCCGGTGCCGGGCGCTCCAGGTCCTCGACGGCGGTCTCGAAACGGAGCGTGACCCGCGTGAGCAGCAGCATCGCGCGGTTGCGGTCCCGGTCCTCCACGGTGACCTCCATCATGACCGTGTCGGCGACGGTCTCCGCGGAGATCGCCTCGCGAACCTCCCGCGGATTCATGTCGACGCCCGGTGTCCCGGCGATCGGGGTGGCGACCTCGTCACTGGTCAGGAGCTTGGCGTAGGTGGACAGGCGGCTGACGTTGAACATGCTGGCGGGGTAGAGGTCGGAGGCACCGGCGATCGGAGTGGAGAAGAAGAAGGTGACGCGTGCGGCGTACACCGGTGTGGTGTTCCAGTTGACGATCAGAGCCACGACGAGGGCCAGGGCCACCGAGGCCGCCAGCAACCACCAGTGCCGCCTGGCGACACGGAGGTATTCCCGCAGGCCCATCCGGAGCCTCCCGATTCGCTGCTATAGAGGCAATACTGTCGGAATAGCCACGAAGTCAGAATTTATCATGATTAACGTTCTGATACGCTGCCGAACATGAGGGGCGTTCGCCTGCTGCCACCGCTCGTGGACGGCGCCGCATGGGTGATCGGCCTGCTCGCCGCCGTCCTCACCCGGTATGACTTCGATCCCGGTCTCCATCCGCTCGCCGGCGCCCTGACCATGATCGTCCTGGCCGTCCTTCTGCACGTCACGATCAATCACGCCCGCCAAGTGCATCGCGGGATCGCCCCGTTCGCCAGCTTCGACGAGGTGAACTCGGTCGCCACCACCACCGCGGTGGTCGGGTTCGTGCTGACCGGCGGCATTGTGATGCTGTCCAGCCCTCCCGTGCCGGTGGGCGTCCCCGCCATCGGTGGCGCCGTCGCGCTGGTGCTGATGCTCGGCGTCCGCTACGCCTGGCGAGCCCGTCTGATCCGCCGCCTGCGGCCGGACCGCCGTGTCGCCGCTCCGGTCGTGCTGTTCGGCGCGGGCACGGCGGCGGCCGTACTCCTCGACTCGATGCTGCACGACCCGAAAGGGCGATACGTTCCCGCCGGGCTGCTCGATGACGACCCCGGCAAACGTCGCCTGCGCATTCAGGGCGTACCGGTCCTGGGGGGCCGTGACAACATCGCCGAAGCACTCGCCGCAACCGGAGCGGGGATGCTGGTCTTCGCGGTGGCCAATGCCGACGCGGTGCTGGTTCGCGACATCCGCGACCGCACGCTGACCGCGGGAGCGGCGTTCAAGGTGGTGCCGTCGGTCAGCGAGCTGATGGATCACCCCGTGGAGGTCGGGGACATCCGTGAGGTGCAGGTGAGCGACCTGCTGGGACGTCACCAGATCGAGATGGACCTCAGTACGATCGGGGACTATCTGACCGGCAAACGGGTCCTGGTGACCGGCGCCGGCGGATCGATCGGCTCGGAGCTGTGCCGGCAGATCCACCACTTCCGGCCGGCCGAGCTGATGATGCTGGACCGGGACGAGACCTCGCTGCTGGCCGTCCAGCTGTCGATCGACCCGCAGGGCCGCCTCGACGATCCCTCGGTGATCCTGGCCGACGTACGCGACGCCGGCCGGATGCGGGACATCTTCCGGGAACGCCGCCCACAGCTGGTCTTCCACGCGGCAGCACTCAAGCATCTGGCGTTGTTGCAGCGGTACCCGGCCGAGGCCGTGAAGACCAACGTGCTCGGAACCCTGAACGTTCTGCGAGCCGCCTCCTCGGTCGAGCGGTTCGTCAACATCTCCACGGACAAGGCAGCCGACCCCTCCAGCGTGCTGGGCTACTCGAAGCGAATCACCGAGCGCCTGACGGCATGGACCGCCGGGCGCAGCCGGGGGACGTTCCTGAGCGTCCGCTTCGGTAACGTCCTGGGCAGCCGGGGCTCGGTCATCACCACCTTCAACAGCCAGATCGCCGAGGGCGGACCGGTCACGGTGACCCACCCCGACGTGACCCGCTACTTCATGACCACCCAGGAGGCCGTCCACCTCGTGATCCAGGCCGCGGCGATCGGCATGGACGGCGAAGCGCTCGTCCTGGAGATGGGCGCCCCGGTCCGGATCGCCGAGGTGGCGATGCAGATGGTGGCGCTGTCCCGGAAGTCGATCCCGATCAAGTACACCGGCCTGCGACCGGGTGAGAAGTTGGCGGAGTCGTTGTTCGGCAAAGGTGAGACCGACCGGCGGCCCTTCAACCCACTGATCTCCCACGTCGAAGTACCGCCCCTCGACCCGGCCGACCTGCACCGCATCCCGCTGGGCGCCGACACCGCCGTGCTCATCGAACGACTTGCCGCGACATGCGACCGCCCTGCCGCAGGTTCCGCGACTCGCCCGCCGGCCGGATCACCCGCGGTCACCGAAGCTCCGGCCGGCCGGCCGCGCGAGGCGTGAAGATCTTCCGGGCCGCCGCCCCGAAGCCGACAAACGGCGAACAACCCGAATCTCCAGCGCGAAGGCGCCCGTGCTGTTGCAATCGGGTACATGGAATCCCGGCGTGACGACGACCGGCCTGAGCCGAGGCCGGCCCGGGCAGGCGTGCACGCGGCACTGCGCGTCTGGCGCGACAGCCTGATCGATCTCGGCGACAACAACCGCCTCATCAACTTCACCGGCAGCAACGCCGACCTGGTGCACATCACGTCGCCGGACCCGGACCAGGTGGTCGCCACGCTGACCCGCGGCACGCGGTGCACACTGACCGGGCCGGACGGCAGTGACACCCCCTCCGGCCACACCTTCGGGACCGAGCTCACCGAACGCGCACTCGGACCGCTGCTACGGCGGATGATGCGGCGCGCCCAGCAGGAACACCTCGACCGCGGCGTCGCCGTACTTCACCTCACACTGGGGCTGCTGCACTGGCGCCTGCCCGAGGACAACGAGGACCCGGACAGCGAGGTGACCAGTTACGCCAGCCCGCTGTTGCTGCTGCCGGCCGAACTCGTCGCCGGTGAGCAGGGCCGCCCGCCGCAGCTGCGTCTCCGCGACGCCGAGCCGGTGCTCAATCCGGCTCTGGCACTGCGTCTCGGCCAAGCCGGTATCAGCGTCCCCACCCTCGAGCCGGGCGCCGAGCTCAGCGTGTCCGGGTACTGGACCGACTTCACCGACACCGTGGCCGGCCGGCACGGCTGGCACATCGCGCCGGCCGTCATCCTGACCTGCCTCACCTTCCACCGGGAGGCCATCTACCGGGACCTGCAGGAGAACGAGGAACGCATCCTGGCTCATCCGGTGGTCCGCGCCCTGACGATCACCGATCATCGGCGACAGACCGACCGGTTCCGGTTCACCCCGATGATGCCCGGGGAGGTGGACCGGCTCGCGCCGCCCGAAGACATTCCACTGGTGCTGGACGCCGACTCGTCGCAGCGGGCCTGCGTCGCCGCGGCACTGGCCGGGCACAGCTTCGTGATGGACGGACCGCCCGGCACGGGTAAGTCGCAGACGGTTGCCAACATGATCGGGGCGCTGCTGCACGCCGGCAAGCGGGTGCTCTTCGTCTCCGAGAAAGTAGCGGCGCTGGATGTGGTCCACAACCGGCTCGCCGAAGCCGGACTCGGCCGCTACCTGCTGGAGCTGCACGGGCAGAAGGCCGGTCGCCGCGAAGTCGCCACCCTGCTCGCCGCCGCACTCGACGAGACCCTGGAACCGGCCGGTACGGGCACGGCGGTCGACCGGGGTGCGCTGCGACGGCTCCGCGAACGGCTGACCGGCTTCGCCTCCGCCATGAACGAGACCCGCCTACCCCTCGGCACAAGCCTGTACGAGGTCATCGGCCGCTGCGCAGCCCTCTCCGGGGTGCCGGCCGCGCCCGTCCCCGCGATCATCCCGGGTGATCTCACCCCCGAGATGATGAACCAGGTTCGGGAGGCCTCCGACCAGCTCTCCCGCTGCTGGCGGGCAATGCCCGGCAACGACGACTTCCTCTGGCGTGGCGTCGTCGTCCGTGAACCGCTCGACCCGGAACTCAGCCGAGCCGAGAAGGCGCTCGCCGCCCTGGCGCGTACCGCCCGTATCGCCGGCCCGGCCGCCGGCGCATTCGGGCTGCACGGGCCGTCCGACGCCGCATTGCTGGCGCGGCTCGCCGACCATGCCGGCGTCCGGCCCGACGGGGTCGCCGACGTCTGGCTGACCGCCGACGACCTCGAACCGATCCGACAGGCCGTCGACCGCCGGGGCATCGAACTCGCCGCCGCGGCGCACGCCGCCGACGCGGTCAGACAGCGTGCCGGAGTGGCCTGGACTCTGTTGCCCGCCGCCGCCGACCTGCCTGCCGTGCCGTCGCTCGACGGGCTTCCCGCACCGGTCGACCTGGAAACGCTGACCGCCGCCGAGGCCGACGACCTGGCGCGCTCCTTCACCCGGGCCGCCGATCAGCTCGAACTGCATCAGCGCGCGGTCGACCGGGTCACCACCCGACTCGGGCTGCCACCGGCGACCACCATCCGCGACGTTCCGCGCGTGGCGATGATTGTCGAGCTGGGCGCCCGAGCCCACAAACCGGAGCCCTTCTGGTTCCGGCCGGGCACGCTCGCCACGGTGCAGACCGGCGCCGGCGTGCTGCGCCGCGCGCTGGAGGTCCTGGTCGGCGCGGAGATGCAGGCACGACCGTACTTCTCCGAGGCCATCCTGGCGCAGCCGGTCGAGGACCTGGCCGAGCGGTTCACCAACGTGCACCGGGGACTGCGCAAGCTCGGGTCCGCCTACCGGCGCGACAAACGGCAGGTGGCCGGATTCGTGCTGCCGAACGTCCACATCGGCGACGCCATCACCCGGATCGGCGCCGCGGTCGCCTGGAAACGGGCGCTGCAGGAGCTCGCAGCGGCCGAGCACGCCTACGCCACCGTGCTCGGCCGCTACTGGCAGGGCCGCGGCACCGACTTCGCCGCTCTGGACGACGCGATCGCGGTGGCCGCCACCGTCCTGGCGGCGGTTCCGGCCGGTGGTCTGGAGGCGGTGCTCACCTACGTGTGCGCACCGGTGTCCGATCCGTCACCGATCCAGGTGGTGACCGAGGCACGCGACGCGCTGCTGCGCTGGCAGGCGACATTGCGCCCGGCGCCCAGCCCGGCCGCCCGGCCGGAACTGGTGACGGGGCAGATCGCCGACGCTGTGACGTGGTTGAGGAGGCACAGCGCGGCGCTGCACGCGACGGCGGAGACCGTCCAGGCCTACCACCAGGCGACCGGACGAAACCTCGACTACGCGGAGGCCATGCGTATCGCCGAGCTGCGAGCCGCGGCGGAGCAAGCCGCGGCCACAGCGACGGAGCGTGCCGACCCCCTGCTCGAAGCTGATCCCGCGGCGCTCGCGGCGTGCGTCGCGTGGGCCGCGGCCGCACGGGAGTTCGCCGGCGGACCGCTCACCGAGACGCAGGTCGAAGCTCTGCGCGATCTGCGGCCGGTCCCCGGTCTGGCCGGCCGGGCCGCGGAATGGGGCGAGGCTCGCCGGGCAGTGCTGGCCGGGTTCGCGCCGCACCGGCAGGAACAACTGGGCGAACCGCTCAGCGACTACCGGCGGGCGGGCACCCTGCTGCGGCAGCTCCGCGACGACAGCAGCGGACAGGAGGAATGGTTCGCCTGCCTCGACGCCCGCGACGCCCTCACCGGTCACGGGCTGGACGCGGCCGTGGAGTTCTGCGCCGACCAGAACCTGGAAGGCACACAGGTGCCCGCAGTCCTGGAACGGGCGCTGCTGCACGGCTGGGCCGACGCGGTGGTCCGCTCTGACAGCCGGCTCAAACCGTGGCGGGCCGAGGACCGCGACCATCTGGTCACCGAATTCCGGCAGGCCGACAGAAAACTCGCGGGGCTCGCGGCACGGGAGATCATCGCCGCGGTCGACGGACGCCGGCCTCCGGCCGAGAGCACGGCGACCGGCCTGCTGCGGCGTGAGGCGATGAAGGCCGACCGTCAGCTCCCGGTCCGGGACCTGATCGGGTACGCCCGGGACGCCGTCCTCGCCCTGCGCCCCTGTGTCCTCGCCTCACCGCTGACCGTGAGTCAGTCACTGCCTCCGGACATCGGCTTCGACACGGTCATCTTCGACGAGGCCTCACAGATCACGCCGGCTGAGGCGATCAACTGCATCTATCGTGGCCGCTCGCTGATCACCGCGGGCGACGACCGCCAGCTGCCACCGACGTCCTTCTTCGACCGCTCCTTCTCGGCCGTCGGCCAGGACACCGATGTGCTCGACTACCAGTCCGTGCTGGAGTTGGCCAAAGCCTGCGGAGCCTTTCCCGACATGAGCCTCACCTGGCACTACCGCAGCCGGCACCATGACCTGGTCGCGTTCGCGAACAAGGCGTTCTATCAGGGGCGGCTCAACATGTTCCCCGCCCCGGCCGCAGGCGGTCCGGACGCCGGCGTCGAACTGTTCCCGGTCGCGGGCGTCTACCGGCGCTCGACCAGCCGGGACAACCCGGTCGAGGCCGAGCGCGTCGCTGAGCGCATCGTTCATCACTTCACCACCCGGCCCGGTCACACGCTCGGCGTGGTCACGTTCTCGGTGGCCCAGGCCGATGCCATCGAACGCGCCCTGGACAGGATTGCCGGCGAGCATCCGGCGCTGGAGCGGGCGGTGGCGGACGATCGGCTGCACGGCTTCTTCGTCAAGAGCCTGGAATCGGTCCAAGGCGACGAGCGCGACGTCATGATCTTCTCGATCGGCTACGGGTACGACGAGTCCGGCCGGTTCAGTGCGAACTTCGGCGCCCTCAACCGTCCCAACGGCTGGCGGCGGCTCAACGTGGCGATCACCCGGGCCCGGCACCGGGTGGAGATCGTGACGTCGGTGCTGTCCCGCGACATTCCCGAATCGGACAACGAGGGCGTACGGCAACTCGCGGCATACCTGGACCATGCGGAACACGAGGCGGGCGGCCTCGACCCGGATCTTTCCGGTACGGGACCCGCACCGGCGAACGGCAACGACGACTTCGTCACGTCGGTGCTGGACACCGTACGGTCCTGGGGCTACCCGGCACGGACCAGCATGGGAACAGGTGGTGGACGCGTCGACATCGCGATCCGGCACCCGGACGACCCCGCCGGCGACTATGTGCTCGGCGTGCGCTGCGACGGCCCCGGCTACCGCAGCTGTCCGGCGGCCCGGGACAGGGACCGCCTGAACGACCAGGTGCTGATCGACCTCGGCTGGCGGCTGCACCGCGCGTGGGCCCTGGCGTGGTACCGCGACCGGGCGGGCGAGGAGGCCCGTCTGAGGACGGCGCTGGAGCGCGCGGCGACGGCGAGAAGGGCCCGCACCGGCGCGGTGGAAGCAGCGGCGTTCGACCGCGCCCCGAGCACGAGGCCCCGAGTCCTGCACACCGAGGCGGTCCGCAAGTAACACCTCCAGCCGCGGCGTGCCGGCGCGGTCGTGGGTGAATCAGGCCCGCGGCCCGGTTCCGGACCGGGCCGGTGGCGCCGGTGCCACCAGCGACTCGAGGCAGTAGTGTATGCACTGGTTTGCCCGGCATATTCCTGATCATTAGCCCAGGTAGAAGGCAGCAATGATCACTGTTTCCCCGGGCCGGTTGGCCACGGCCTTCGTCGAGATCGCCGACACGCTGGCCGACCCGTTCGAATTGACGGATTACCTGCGCATGTTCGCCGACCGGGTCACCGGCCTGACCGCCGCGGCGGCTTCGGGCGTGCTGGTGGCCGGTCCCGCGGACGGGCTCGGCTTCGTCACGTGTTCTGACGACGTCACGGTGGCTGAAATACTGCGGCTACAGCCGCGCGAAGGCCCCTGTCTGGATGCCTTGCGCACCGGCCGGCCGGTCGTCAACGTCAACCTGGGGGAGGCGGCCACCCGGTGGCCCCGCTTCACGGCGTTGGCCGCCGCAGCCGGCTTCCGGTCGATGCACGCCTTTCCCCTACGCCAACGCGATCAGGTCCTCGGGGGCCTGGCGGTATTCGGTACCACGGAGGGCGAGCACTTCTGCGACGCTGATGTGGCGGTCGTGCAGGCACTGGCGGAGATGGCTACCGGCGGGCTGTTACGGCGAGACGCCGGCCGCCGTAGTGCAGAGATGGCCGGCGAACTGCAGGAAGCGTTGGACGGCCGGATCAGCATCGAGCAGGCCAAGGGCATGATCGCGCAGGCCCATGGTGTCAGCGCCGACGAGGCGTACACCCTCATGCGTGATTGCGCCCGGCGGCAGGGTCGCCGCCTGACCGACGTCGCCCGCCGCGTCGTCACCGCTGCCGGACCCGGGACTCGTCACCGCCTGCCCGCAGCGCCGACCGTACCTGTGGTGGTGGACGCCACGGTGCTGTCGGATTCATCCCGGCTGGCGGCGGTCGAGCGAGCGGAGTCGGCGTTACCCGGGGCGGCGGTCCCGGTGGATGTGGCAGCGCATCTGGCGGCGCGGGTGGTAGGCGCGGGCATGGGTGTGGTGACGCTGGTTCGTGACCACAGCATTCACTGCGCCGGCCTGTCCGGCGCCCCGCCAGATCTGGTGCTGTCGCGGGAACTGCCATTGACCGGTTCGTTGTGCCCGCTGGTGGTCGGTACCGGGCATCCATTGATTGTTGACGATACGGCGGGTTCGCCGTACGCCGGCTTCGAGGCGGTCGTGCGTTATCGGGTGCGAGCCTATCTGGGTGTGCCACTGCGTGACCGGCGCGGCCGGCCGCTCGGGGCGGTCGCGGCGGTCGACACCGACCCGCGGCAGTGGACCGGCGAGGACCTGACGGCGTTGTTGCACGTGGCCGAGATGCTCGGCCCGCTGTCTGAGGGGAACCTGCTGACCGATCACCACGTCGTCGCTGCGACAGTGTTCGACGCGCTGGGTGAGCCGCTGGTCAGCCTGACTGACGACGGCTGGGTGTCGGAGTGGAACACTGCCGCGGCGCAGATGTTCGGCTGGCCCGCCGCCGAGGCGATCGGCCGGCCGGTGGAGCATCTGATGCTGCCGACCGGCGAGTGGGCCCGCATCCGCGCCGGCGCCGGTGGCGGTGCCACCACGGGCCCGGTCGGACTGCCGTGGAGACAGCTGATCACCGCCCGCCACCGCGCCGGTCGGACGTTCCCCGTCGAAGTTCTGGTCACCGCGCTGCCCACCCCGAGCGGACGGCGCTGGGCGATGGTCGTACTCGACGGCCGCGAACGTGCCGCAGCCGACCGGCTCTCCACCCGCCGCTCAGGGTTTCTGCATGCCGTACTCGACAGTTTGCACACCGCGGTGGCGGCCTGCGACGCCGCCGGGCACATCGTGCTGGCCAACCGGGCCCTGCGGCACGCATACGGCCTCCCTGCCGGCGCCCCGATCGACGCGCCCGCATTGAGATCCCGCTTGCTCCAGCCCGGCGGCACCTCACTGCCACTCTCGCAAACACCGCTCGCCCGCGCTTTGCAGGGCATTTCGGTACGCGACACCGAGGTGGTCGTGGAGACGGGAGACCGGCCGGCGCTGACCTTGACCGCTAACGCTCAGCCGATGCACGACTCCGACGGCACGCTCGCCGGCGCGGTGGTCGCGTTGCACGACATCACCGCACAACGGCGGGCCGACCGGTTCCGGCTTGGTGAGCTGCAGGTCACCACCGCGCTGGCCGATGCCGGCGACGTCGCAAAGGTCGGGCCCTGGATCGCTGAGGTGGTGGCACAGAGTCTGCAATGGCCGTACGCCGAACTGTGGCTGCACGACCCCGTGACCGATACCCTGCGCGCGGCCGGACGGTGGCTCGCGGCCAGCGTTCGGGTCGAGCACCCACTGAACGACGCCCCGGTGGTCAAGGGGCGCGGGCTCACCGGCACCGTCTGGGCCACCGCACAGCCCTTGTGGGTCCCCGACCTCAGCGACACCGCGAACTCTGACATCGTGCCACCAGCACTCGCTGCCGCCTGCGCTCAGGCGGGACTGCACACCGCCGTGGCCGTGCCCCTGCACAACGGCACGCTGATCGGCGTGCTCACCTGCATCGCCGACAGCCACGAACACGACCAGGACGACATCATCAGCGGTCTGAGTGCGGTGGCCGGGCACATCGGCCGGTTCGTCTCCCGCCAGCACGCCGACACCCTCACCACTCAGCTGGACCGTACCCGGGACGACTTCATCGTCCTGGCCGGCCATGAGGTGCGCACTCCGCTGACCTCGATCGGCTCCTGCATCCAACTCCTGCTCACCGACGAGGAACTCGACCCGGACGTACGGCAGATGCTTCAAGTCGTGGACCGCAACACCGCCTCGCTGACCGGCATCGTCGACGCTCTGCTCGACCTCGCCTCGATCGAGAGCGGTCACACCACCATGCACTTGCGCCGCACCGACATCGCGGCCCTGGTACGCGACAGCATCGACGCGGTCGCGCCCGCTGCGCGGGCCAACCATGTCGCCCTCACCGTCGACCTACCCGACCGCCTGATCATCGATGCCGACCCTCAACGGCTGCGGCAGGGCGTCGACAACCTGTTGTCCAACGCCGTCAAGTACAGCCCGCACGGCGGTATCACCACCATCGCGGTTCACAGCGACGGCGACGCCACCGTTCTCGCCGTCAGCGACACCGGTATCGGCATTCCCCCGGAGGACCGCACTCGCCTCTTCCGGACGTTCTTCCGCGCCACCAATGCCCGCCACACCGCCATCCCCGGTAGCGGACTCGGCCTCGTCATCACCCGCGCCATCGTCGAAGCCCACCACGGGGTCATCACCGCCACCCACACCGAACCGGGAACCACCGTCACCGTCCGCCTGCCCACCACAGCCATGGAGGCCCACTGAGCACGGCACCACCGACATCGGGCAGAACGTCCGGCCACACCGGGAGGTGTCGGTGCAGCCGGTCAGACAGCGCCACCCTGGCCCAACAGCGAGTCGCCCAGCGACGTCAGGTGGTGCACCATCAGGTTGCCGTCCCGGATGCTGGCGATCAGGCCGGCCTCGCGCAGCACGGTCGCATGATGGCTGGCGGTGGCCGCCGCGATGCCGGTCCGCCGGGCCAGCTCGCCGGTGGTGGCGCCGCTCGCGGCGGCCCGCAGCACGGCCAGCCGGGTGCGGCCGATCAGCGGGCCGAGCCGCTCGCCGGGCGGCACGGCGTGCGCGGGTCGTTGCCGCCGTGCGGGGTAGACGAGCATAGGCGGCAGCTCGGGGTCGGCCAGGGCAATCGGCGTGTGCCAGCAGAAGAAGGAGGGCACGAGCGTGATGCCGCGCCCGCGCAGCAGCACGTCGCGGTCGACGACGTAGCCTTCCACGGAGAGCACCGGCGGCGCCCAGGTGACCCGAGGGCCGAGATCCTGCAGCGAGTCGCCGAGGGCGCCGAGCGCCTTGACGCCCCGGTTGGCCCGGTCATGGGCCGTGGTGGCGTCGATCTCCTTCCGATAGGGCGTCACGGCCACCTCGTGATAGCGGCGGAGGCTGTCGCCGAGCGCGGCGAGCGCCGGCGCCCGCCCGGTGGCCAGGTCGTCCAGCCAGGCGGCGGCGCCGGGGGCCGCGCGTAGCCGTCGCATCTCGGCCCGGAGCCGCCGCCGCGGTGTCCGCAGGATCGCGTCGAGCGACTCGCCCAGCTCGCCGGCCGGCTCCGGCGTGAGGAAATCGGGGAAGTAGCCGCCGAGGCGGGTGAGCGGCAGCAGCTGGCCGTTCACGACGCCGGTCAGCCCGGCGTGCTGCAAGTCGCGCCGCACCCGTGCGTGCCAGCCCGCATAGCCGAGGTAGCTGGGATGCCGTCGCCCGGTCTGCAGCCGGTGCAGGCTGCAGACGATCTCCCAAGCCGGATCGGCCCGGGCCAGTCGCGTCCGGCTGACGTCCTCCGCTGTGAACTGGATCCGCAGCGTCCCCATGATTGATGATTGTCACTGGACGGCGAGATCCGTTCTGTCCGCGATACGACTCTCACGATCCGAGAACATCGCGGGCCTCGGTCACCTGCGCCTGCTGGATCGCGTTGTACTCGTCCAGCGCCCCGGGCGTGCGGGCCAGCTCCCGCTGCTGGATCGCGGCCATCGTCGCGTAGGCCCGCGGCAGATAGTCCAGCCGCGCCTTGCAGGCCAGATCGGCCGCCACCGAGGGGTCGGTGGCGAGGTTCGTGCTGGCCGGCAGTTCACTGTGCAGGGTGGCCGGGTCGGCGGCCTTCCCGAACCCGGCGTCCCGCATGCAATCCCGCCACGCCGAGCGGACCGGCGCGAAGGACCTGTCGGCGTCGAACGCCTCGAGTGAGCGCTCCTCAGCTTCGAACAGCAGGATGCGCAACTCCATCTGCCGTACCCGCTTGTCGCCCAGCAGCCGCCGTTCCGCGTCGGCCTCGCACCCCACCGCGGGCGCGGTGACCGTGATCTTCTCGCCGCGGGCCTGCACAAGCCGGTTCGGCGGCCCGTAGAGGGCCAGCCCGTAGGCCTTGCCGCCGGCCACCGGGACCTCGGGCTCGGCCGGCACCGCGGGCGCCCGCTCAGCGGTGCTCTCCACCCCGAACGGCCGGAGCATCGCGTTGTCCTCGGGGCTGTCCGCCCGTTCCGGCTCCCGGTAGCTCAGCCCGAACCGGGCCATGCAGGGGGAGATGAGCTTGGTCTTGGCCTGATCGACGAGATATTTGACGTCGCCGCGGTGATAAGTCGCCTCGTAGATGGGAGGTTGTTCGCGCATCCGCTCGAGCGGATCGACTGGCGACGGCCGAGGCTCGGGCATCGATGCAGCAGTGCAGCCACCGAGCAGGACGGCCGTCAGCAGAGCGGGCAGGGCGGCGCGCCCCCGAGGGGCGCGCCGGTGGTGCTGTCCGGCCTCGATCAGACGATGCATGAGATCGGGGTGCGGTTGCGGATGATCAGCGCACTGGCCTCGTTCCGTCGGCCTTGACCGTTGGGGACGCCGTCGTTGGGCTCGCCCGGCAACGTGCCCGCACGTCCGGGGTTCACGCAGAATGCCAGCCGGCTCGACGTCGACGGATTGATGTCGTAGTAATAGTGGCTCTCGCGGTTGCTCGAACTGTTGTTCCACGCCGACCAGCTGTTGTCGTTCACGGTCTCGTTCCAGCCGGAACCGTTGTTGTAGATGTCGAACCGGTCGTCGGTGAAGTTCTGGTCGCCGTTGAAGTACCAGTGCGAGGCGCTGTCCAGCGACGCGTAGTAGAGGCAGTGGTATCCGGGCTGGTCACCGCAGGCGGCGGCGGCCCGCGACCCGTCGGCCTTGTAGGTCCTCTCCTCCTGGCATGCGAGCTTGGTCGAGCCCGCGGCGCAGTCAGTCGGCCCGGCCTGGGCCGGCGAGCCGGCCACCAGCAGCGCCGTGGCCGTACTGATGATCATCAGCGCGGCCAGCGCCGTCCTCTTGAGTGATCTCATCCCGTTCTCCCCATGCGATCCGTCGGGCCGATCTGACCCGGCTCTCAGGGTCGGCCGCGGACAGCCGCGGGAGAAGGAAGATTCGACCAGCGTCTAATGTCGGGTCAGTCGCCGTCGGCATGCGGACGGTCCGTCCACGCTCGCATGCCGATGGTTCCGGGCATCAGCGCCGGCGAACCCGCCTGCGTCATCGTCCTCAGCACCGAAGACTGGCCTGGCCGCTGGGCCGGTCCGTTCGGTGAAGCTGCAGTCTCGCGTACGGTGCCCCTGTGAGATCGAGCAACCCCACCCGGCGATGGACGAGCCAAGCCTGGTTCGCGTGCATCCTGACCTGCATGGTCGTCCTGATCCTGGCCGGCGCGGGACTGGGCACGCAGGTGCTGGCCGACACCACCGCGGTGTCGAACCGGCTCAACGATCACATCTCGCCGGCGCGCACCACGGTCGTGAAGCTTGACGACGCGCTCGGTGATCAGGCCTTCGGGCTACGGGCCTTCGAGGTCAGCGGGCAGCCGGAGCTGCTCGAGCCGTACCGCAGCGGCGTCGCCGACGGGCAGACGGCTACCGCCCGGCTGCGCGAGCTGCTGGCCGGGGAGGCCCGGCTGCTGACGGAACTCGACGAACTGGACCGGCTGGCGACGCAGTGGCGCCGCGACACCGCTGAGCCGCTGATCGCCGAACGGCGACCCTCCGGTACCGCTACGCCACCGGGGGACGCCTTCGCGGCGGTACGGGCACAGGTCGCCGACCTCGACGCGGCGCTGCTGGACGAACGTACCCGTGGCCGTGCGGCGCTGGACGACTCCCGGCGGATCCGCAACGCCGTCTTCCTCGGCCTGGCCGTACTCCTGCTCGCCGCGGTCGCCGCCATCGCCGTGGTGTTGCGCCTGGTCGTCCTGCGTCCGCTGGCCCGGCTCGGTGCCGCGGTACGCACCGTCGCCGCCGGCGACTTCGACCACCGCCTTTCCCCGCACGGGCCGACCGACATCGCCGCCCTCGGCCACGACGTGGAAGCCATGCGCTGCCGGCTCGTGCAGGCTCTGGTCGCGGCCGGTGAGACCCGCGACGCGTTGGCCCGCTCCAACGCCGACCTGGAGCAGTTCGCCTACGTCGCCTCCCATGACCTGCAGGAGCCGCTGCGTAAGGTGGCGTCGTTCTGTCAGATGCTCCAGCGCCGTTACGCCGACTCCCTCGACGACCGGGCCCAGCAGTACATCTCCTTCGCCGTCGACGGCGCGACCCGGATGCAGCGGCTGATCCATGATCTGCTGACGTTCTCCCGGATCGGTCGTGTCTACGACAGCAGTCAGCCGGTCGACCTCGACAGAATCCTGGACGAGGTCGAGCAGACCTTGGCGGGGACCATCGAGGAGACCGGCGCCCGCATCGACCGGCCACGGCTCCCGACCGTGCAGGGTGACGCCACCCTGCTGACGATGTTGTGGCAGAACCTGATCGGCAATGCCCTCAAGTTCCGTCACCCGGACCGGCCACCACACGTGACGATCAGCGCCGCCTCCGTGGAAGGCGAGTGGCGCTTCACCGTGAGTGACAACGGCATCGGTATCGACTCCGAGTTCGCCGAGAAGATCTTCGTCATCTTCCAGCGGCTGCATCCCCGGGACAAGTACTCCGGAACCGGGATCGGGCTGGCCATCTGCAAGCGGGTGGTCGAGCACCACGGCGGCGCCATCAGCGTCGACACCACCCGATCCGACGGCACCATGTTCGTCTTCACGATGGCCGGCCACGGTGGCAGCCCGGTCGCGGGCACGTCGGACCAGGTCGGCCAGGCTCTGGCCGCGTCCCCGTAACCGGCTGCCTCGCCGGCTGCGGACGCCTGGTCCGCGCTGACGGGCTCACACACGGCGTACGTGCAGATGGCCGTTGAGCGGGTAGGCGGGAGGAGCCGGCGGCAGGACGCTGTCGAGCGGGTAGCCGCTCTTCCCGGCGACGCGGCACGATGCCAGGTTGTCGACCTGGTGGAGCAGTTCGAGGCATTCCAGGCCGTCGGCTCGGAAGGCGTCGAAGGCCCAGACGGTGAGAGCGGCCAGGGCACGTGAGGCCACGCCTCGTCCACGAGCCTGTGCTGCCGTCCAGTAGCCGACCTGGGCGGAGGGCTTGCCGGAGGCGACTTCCTTGAGGACCACGTTGCCCAGCAGCCGCGGTGGCACCGGGTCGGGGGCCGTCTCGAGGACGGCGAAGGCGAACCGGTCGCCCGCTGCCCAGCCGCGCTCCTGAGCCCGTACCCACCGCAGCCCGGCGTCCTCGCTGTCCAGAGGTGAGACCGTCGCACGTCTCAGATCCGGGTCCCGGTGCGCCTCGATCAACGCAGTGACGTCCTCCACTCGCCAGGGGCGAAGGGTGAGAGCGGGGGAGGTCCGCGTCGCGGTGGCGGTGAGTGTCACGGGAGCGTTCATCGCCGGATCGTAGAAGTCGAGAACCACTTGGATCGGAGGCGCTCGTGTTCCGGCCGTCATGCCGGCGACGGGTCGTCCAGCCGATGGCCGAGCAGCATGCGGGTGCCGGTGGGGCTGCTGGTGATGTCCATGCTGGTGCAGGCCCGGCTGATGATCCGCAGTCCGGACGGACCCGGCCACGCGGGTTCCGGGCCGGCGTCGGCACCGGAGGGTTCCGGCACCGGCATGCCGGGGCCGTGGTCGCTGATCTCGCACCACAGGGTCCCGTCCCGGCGCCACAGCAGCAGTTGACCGTGCCCGCCGCCGTGACGTACCGCGTTGACCACGGCCTCGTGCACCGCCAGAACGAACCGGTGCGCCTGATCGGCGCGCAGCCCCTGGGCGAGGGCGAGGGCGCGGATCTGATCCCGGGCCGGACCCAGCATCGCCGGACCGAACCAGCAGGCCAGCAGCACCCCATCGGTATCCGGCGGAATGACCGCCGGTGCGACGACACAGCCCTCGGTCTCCTCAGCCGCGCCGGCCGGCCGCGGATCACGCCAGCCCTGGGTGAAGACCCGCGTCAGGTTCAAGCCGTGACTCTCCAGGGTGAGCAGCTCAACGGCCGCCGCCGTGAACGTCGCCGCGGCCAGTCGTTCGGCGCTGTTCAACGGTCCGGGAAGGGGCCGATACAGATCCACGGCCCCGTCGTGGCACACCCCACCGGCATGCAGGGGCAACGCGAACACCGCCCGCGCCCCGGCGTCCAGTGCGGCCGGAGTGAACCACGGCCACCGCTGCCGCCACGACCCGGTTGCCAGGTCGGCTGCCCACACCGGGTCCCGGGTCGCGGTCACGTCCCGGCACGGGCCCTCGTTCAGGGTCAACTGCGCGGACTCCAGCTGTGAACTGGTCGTGTCGCTGAAGTACCGCACCGCGGGAACGGTCCCGGCCGGCCCGGCCGACAGGCCCAGCCCGCCGAGGCCCGACATCAGCGCCGTCCCCGCACGGCACAGTGTGGCGAGGTCCGGGCCGTAGGCGCTGACCAGGTCCCACACCCGATCCCGGTGCCCGTTGCCGCGCCGGGGGTCCGCGCCTGTTGCCGCTCGCCGAGCGGAATGGCGTCCATCGGTCATGACGGGGTGCCTCGCGTCCAACTCGTTACCGCCGTGACGAGTTCGGACCCGGCATCGCCAACGCCGGCATCCCACCGAGACAGGGAATCCTCCGCGCTACCAGCGGAGCGACTCCAACATACAGTTGACGAATATCCACGAACGTAAACAAAAGGCAAAATCCGCCCGCCCGCCACGGACGAGTGACGCCGCCCCAGTACCTATCAGCTTCGCGCCCTCGCGCACCTGTACGCCGCCTGCGGTCGCATCGGCTGATCGGACGGGAGCAGGCGATGATCGGCTATTTCCATGGGCGGCGGACCGTACGCGACGTCTAGGAAGGAGCCATGACCACCGAGGTGACCGTTCCACTGCTGCCCTGCCCGTCGATTGACGACATCGAGAGCTTCTATGCGGTTCTCGGCTTCAGTACCACGTACAAGCAGCGCAAACCCAACGCCTGTGTGGGGCTGCAACGTGGAGACCTGAACCTGCAGTTCTTCGAGATCGCCGGATTCGACCCGGCGCAGTCCTACGGCTCCTGCCTCGTGATCACCTCGGACATCGCGGAACTGCACCGGGCTTTCACGACCGGCATGCGGGCCGCGTACGGCAAGGTCCTGGTGTCCGGAATACCACGGATGACCCGACCCAGGGTTCGGAAGAACGCGGACGGGCTGGGCGGGTTCAGCGTCATCGACCCGGGCGGCAACTGGATCCGCGTCTTCGAGAACGCCGCCACGATGCCCGCGCCCACGCCCGTACCCGCTGAACGGCTCGCCAAAGCGCTGGCGAACGCCGTCGTGCTCGCCGACTCCAAGGGTGACGCCGGTCAGGCGGCCCGCATCCTCGACAGCGCGCTGGCTCGCCCGCAGGCCGGCGACGACCCGGTTACACACGTAGAGGTCCTGGTGTACCGCGCGGAACTGGCGATGGTGCTCCAGGACCGGGAGACCGCAGCGCAGATGGTGGCCCGCGCGGAGCACATCGCGCTGAACGCGGACGAGACCCGAAGGGCGGCACCGGCCTTCGAGATCGCTGCCGACCTCGCGGCGGCGCTGCGATGAGTCCGGGGCGGGGGACCGGTCCGGTCCCGTCAGTCAGTGCCGGAACTGCTCCGAGACGAGACGCAAGCGGTGGGAGAGCTGGGCCAGTTCGATCGCCGCAGCCTCGGTCTGCGTGGCCGCCTCATGCGTCAGTGTGGTGGTCCCGGCCACCCGGTTGATCGAGTCGGCGACCCCCTCCGCCGACCGGACAGCCGTCGCCACGTTGGCGACGATCTGGCCGGTGGACTCCATCTGACGCTCCAGCGCCGCGGAGATCGAACGCTGCAGCTCGTCGATACGCCCGATCACCTCACTGATCCGGCTGATCGCCTCGAACGCGCTGGCGGTGTCACGCTGCATCGCCGCCACCTTCTCGGTGATGTCACCGGTCGCCGACGCCGTCTCCTGGGAGAGGTCCTTCACCTCGCCGGCCACCACAGCGAAACCTTTGCCCTGCTGACCGGCCCGAGCGGCCTCGATCGTCGCGTTCAGTGCGAGAAGGTTCGTCTGCTGGGCGATCCCGGTGATGATGCTGACCACCGCTGACACCTCCTCGCTGGAGGTCCGCAGCCGCTCGATCGTGTCGTTGGTCGTCTCGGCGAGAAGCACCGCCTCCTTGGTGACCGTGTCGGCCTCGGCCACCGCGGTGGTGATCTCGTCGATGGACGACTCCAGCCCTCGCGCCGCCGACGTGGTGTCACCGACGCTGCTCGTCACCAGACCGATGTCCTCGCTGGCGCGGGACGCCTCCGACGAAGCCGTACCGGCTCCCTCGGACAGCTGGCGGCTCGTCGCGGTCAGTTCCTCCGAGGCGGCGGCGACCGCGTTGGCGTTGCCGGTGATGTCGTTCATCGCGGTACGCAACGACGCGACGATCGCGTTCAAGCTCCTGCCCAGCTCGGAGAGCTCGTCGCTGCCGGGCAGCGACGCGTCCACGGTGAGGTCGTAGGCCGCGATCGAGCTGGCCGTGGCCAGACTCCGATCGATCCGCGCCGCGATCCGGCGGGCGAGTACGAGTGCCGCCCCACCCAGCACCAGCGCCGCCAGGATGCCGACGATCAGCGTGAGACGCTTCGCCTGCGTTGCCACCGACGACGCCCGATCGTACGACTCCTGAACCTCCGCGGTGATCGCCGCGTTCAGGTCGCCCAAGGAGGCGGCGGCCTTCGCGTCGACCGCGTCGTACGCCGGCCGTGCCGCCAGCGCCGCCTTGCGCGTCGGATCCGAGGCGACCCGGCTGGCGAGTGTCACCATGCGCTGTCCGGAGGCGATCAGCTCGTTGAGCACCGAGAGAACAGCATCGGCTCGGGGGCGCATCGCCGGCATGTATCGAATGACGTCGTCGATACCGGTCCGTGCCTGGGAGACGTTGGCGCCGAGCTGGTCGAGCGCCGTCTGACGCTCCGTCGCATTGTTCGTCACGAGCGTCGCCAGCACATTGCCCCGGAACAGTGCCCGTGCCACGTCGGCCGACTGCGCCGCCTGCCGCGCCGCCGCGGCGTTACGGGCGGCGACCTGCTGATCGGCGATGGCGGAGATGCCCTGATAGCCGATCGCGCCGGCCACGATGACCAGGACGAAGCCGGCAACCGCCAAGGCCGCGATCTGGCGCCGGATGGTGAACCGCACGGTGGCCTCCCTGTTTGGCACGCTAACCGTCTGCACGGGCCCGACGGAGCCGAATCGGCGCTAAGAACCCGGGGAAGGCAGCCGATGGGACGTTGGCGAGCTTTCGCACGGGAGGCGTGATGCGAGTTCTTTCCCTGCTGATGGCCGCAGTGGTGACCATGGGCTCGGCCGCCGCGTGCGGCGACACCGGCGACACGTCCGGCCGGCCGATCGACCGGCTGGCCGAGGCCCGCGCCGCGCTTCCGGAGGAGATCCGGGACGCGGGCGCGCTGGTCGCCGGAACGGACCCGACCTTCGAGCCGATGACGTTCAAGAACGGCGCCGACTACGACGGGCTCGACGTCGACATCGCCGAGGCGATCGCGGCGAAACTCGGCCTGACGATCGAGTGGCGGACCGTGTCGTTCGGCGACCTGCTCGGCCAGGTCGAGAACCACGACATCGACATGTCGATCTCCTCGATGTTCGACCGGGCGGAACGCCAGAAAAAGGCGGACTTCGTCAACTACCTCAACGCCGGTACGTCCATCGTCGTGCCGAAAGGAGTGGGCGACGTCGGCGGCATGCCCGGACTCTGCGGCCGGCGCGTCGCCGCCCAGCCGGAAACCGTCTTCGTCGAGATGGCCACCGCGCAGAAGCGTGCCTGCGGCCGCAAAGGCCTGACGGTGGTGCCGTCGGACAAACCGTCCGCCGACGTGAGCGGCGGCAAGGCGGACGCGGCCCTCAACGACTTCCCGATCGCCGCGCTCGACGTCGAGAAGATGCCGAACCTGGAACTTTCCGGCCCGCAGATCGAAGCGATCCCGTACGGCATCGGCATTGCCAAGGACCGCAAGGAGCTCACCGCCGCGGTGCAGACCGCGCTGTACTCCCTGATCGACGACGGCGGCTACGACGCCCTGCTCGCCAAGTGGAAGGTCAAGGAGGGCGCCCTGCGAACCGGCGCGATCAACGGCGGCGCATGACAGGCCGGGCAACGGCGGGCCCGCTTCGCCGCCGGCCGGTCGAGCGGAACCGCACCGGTGAGGGGTGGGTTGCCGGTACACCCTCCAGCAGTGACTTCTCCGTTCTCGCGGACAGGCGTTTCCTGGACGGCGATGCAGTTGGGCGTCGCCGGCAACCCGCACCGTCCACCGCGCCCTGGATCTCGGGGTCACCCACATCGACACGGCCGAGATCTACGGCCCGTTCCTGAGTGAGGAGATCGTCGGTGCGGCGATCAAGGGACGCCGCGATCAGGTGAAGATCGCCACGAAGTTCGGTCTGGTCTCCCACGCGGGTGGTGGTCCCGGCGTCGCCGACAGCAGCGCCGCGAACGTGAAGGCGGCCGTCGAAGGATCACTCCGGCGACTCGGCACCGATCACATCGACCTCTACTACCAGCACCGCGTCGACCGCGGCACCGCGATCGAGGAGACCGCCGCCGCTGTCGCCGACCTCATCGCGCAAGGCAAGGTCCTGCACTTCGGTCTCTCCGAGGCATCGCCGGAAACCATCCGCCGCGCTCACGCCGTCCAGCCGGTAACCGCCCTGCAGACCGAATACTCGCTGTGGACCCGCGACGTGGATGCCGAGATCCTGCCGCTGCTGCGCGAGTCCGGCATCGGCGACATCGCCCCCATCCCCGGCACCCGCCGGGTGGCCCGGGTCGAGGAGAACACCGCGGCCGACGGCATCGAGCTCACCGCGGCGCAACTCGAACGCCTCGACGAGCTGCCACCGGCGGCCGGCGCACGCCACGACGATGCCAACATGGCCTCGATCGACAGGTAGACCGCACCGCACCCCGGCGGGCAGCGGGAGTCTCAGAAGGTCTGTCGTGCGGCCCACGCCGCCGGGGTCGTCGTGCCGTGGGTGAGCAGGCCGGGGTCCGGCGGCGGGGCCGGGTGGGCGTAGGCGGCGGCGATGCCCTCCGCGACGGTCTCGCCGAGGTGCGGGGCGAGCATCCGGGCGTACTCGGCGGGCTCGATGGTCTGCCAGCTGACCGGGCGGCCGAGTGCCGAGGTGAGCTGAGCGGCAAGCTCGGGACCGGTCACCGGGGCGGGACCGGCGACGATACGAGCGGGCGCGGGCGCCGCAGCGAGTGCCTGGGCGGCGATCTCGGTGCCGATGTCGGCGGCTGCGGCCCACGGGACCGGGGCTTCGGCGGGCAACGGGTACCGCAGATCACCGTTGTCGCGGATCAGCGAACGTGACCACGGCGCGACGAGGTTCTCCAGGTAGGGACCGGCCGGGCCGAGTACCGTGGCGTGCCGGACCGCGCCCGGCAGACCGGCGGCCAGACGGACCCGCGCGTCGATGAACGGCACACCGATCGGGACGGCCGGCGGTAACCCGGTCCCGGTGTTGAAGACGGCACGCCGGACACCGGCCTTGCCGAGGGCGGCCAGCATCGTGTCGGCGCGGCGTACCGCATCGGCGGAGAAGTCGAGCGGCAACTGCACGACGACCGCGTCGGCGCCGGTGTAGGCGGCGACGAGCGCGTCGAGGTCGAGCAGGTCGGCGACGACGGCCTGGACCGCGGGATCGGTGTCCGGCCGCGGGCGGCGGGTGACGGCGCGGACATCGTGGCCGGCGGCGAGCAGACGCTGCAGGATGGCGCGTCCCTGGGTTCCGGTGGCGCCGTGCAGGACTACGGTGGTGTGCTTCATGCCGGTGACGCTAGTTTCCGGTGGTTAGCCGTACCCAGAAAGTTATATTGTTTCCGAATGGAAACCATTGGCTCTGACCTGCGAAAAGCTGGTTGCGGCGTGGAGCGCACCCTCCAGGTGCTGGACGGCAAGTGGGCCACCCTCGTGGTGCGGGAGCTGATGCCGGGCCCGAAACGGTTCACCGAACTGCGGGCCGCGGTCGGCGGGCCGAGTGCCAAGACGCTCACCGACCGGCTGCGGTCCCTCGAGCATCAGGGCATCCTTACCCGTACGGTGTATGCCGAGGTGCCGCCCCGGGTGGTGTACGAGTTGACCGATCAAGGGCGCAGCCTGAACAGCATCCTGATGGCGATGCTGGCGTGGGGCGAGGCGAATCCGGCGCCGGCCGGTTAGGCGGGACACTGTCCACGCCCAACGCACCGGCCATCACCGCACCGCCACAGGAGCTGACACCATGCGCGACCCGAGCAACGGCCCCTCGAGACGCTTCGAGGAACTCGCCTGGATCGACAGCCCACTGGGCGAGATCAGCCTGCGGCGACGACACGATCCCACCGTCGGCGTCGAGGTCTACGAGGTCAAACTCGACGACGCGTTCCTCATGTCGAGCCTGTTCACCGCGGCCGAGATCGAACTCGCCAGCCGCGGCCTGGCCCTGCTGCCCGGCGACGGGCTCGACGTGGTGGTCGGTGGCCTCGGCCTGGGGTACACCGCCGCCACGGTCCTGCGGGATCCCCGCGTCCGTTCCCTGCTCGTGCTCGACTTCCTCGACGATGTCATCGGCTGGCACCAGCAGCGGCTGCTGCCGTGCGCCGAGGAGGTCGCCGGCGATCAGCGGTGCCGGCTGGAGCAGGGTGACTTCTTCGCCCTCACCGCCGACGCCGCCGGCTACGACCGGCAGCAGCCCGGGCGTGCGGTGCACGCCATCCTGGTCGACATCGACCACAGCCCCCGGGACCTGTTGCATCCACGGCACGCCCGGTTCTACACCGTCGACGGCCTGCGTGAGCTGGCGCGTCACCTGCGGGCGGGCGGGGTGTTCGGGTTGTGGTCCAACGATCCTCCCGACGACGAGTTCACCCAGCGGCTGGCCACGGTCTTCGCCATCGCGCGCGCCGAGGTGGTCGAGTTCGACAACCCGCTGCAGCGCCGTACCTCGACAAACACCATCTACTTGGCGCAGGTCGCCTGAACCGCAACCCGTCGCCGGCGTGACCGGTGGTGGGCGGCACCGGAGTGCCGCCCACCACCGGTCACCTGGCTTTGCGGGCGTACTTGGCGCGGAACTTCTCCACCCGGCCGGCGGTGTCGAGCAGCCGCTTCCGGCCCGTCCAGAAGGGGTGGCTGGCCGCGGAGATCTCTACGTCGATCACCGGGTAGGTGTTGCCGTCCTCCCATGCGACCGTCCGGTCGCTGACGGCGGTGGATCGGGTCAGGAAGGCGAAGCCAGCGCTGCGGTCGCGGTAGACGACGGGGTGGTAGTCGGGGTGGATGCCGGGTTTCATGGTCGGTTCTCCTCGGAGGTGTTGTCGTCGGTGAGTGGGAAGCAGCCGGCGAACGGGTCGGGCAGATGGCGCCAGGTGTCGGAGCCGTCGGCGAGTTCGGCGTCGGTGAGCAGGCAACTGTTCAGCAGTTCGGTGAGGGCGGCGTGGTCCAGGTGCAGGCCGATCAGGGCGAGCACGGTGCGACGGTCCCCGTAGTAGGGATCCCAGGAGAGATCGGCGGCGATCCGGCGCTCGTCGCTGGTCTCGTTCCAGCGCTCGGCGGGCAGGGCCGCGAGCCAGTAGCCGAGGGTGCCCAGGCTGACGCCGCCGCCGGCGAACTCGAACGCGAGCACGGTGTCCGGCTGGCTGGCGATCCAGAGCTGGCCACGGCCGCGCAGCGCGTGTTCGGTGAGATCTTCCAGGGCGTCGTGCAGGCGTTGCGGGTGGAACGGGCGCCGCGTCTCGAACAGGATCGAGGTGACGTCGGAGGAGTCGGTGTCGGCCACGGCGATGGGCCGGCCCTCCAGTGCCAGGCCGAGCATGCCGGGCCGGCGCGGGTTGTGCCGGCCGGTGCGGCGAACGAGTGTGCTCAGCCCGGTGCAGTCCAGCTGTGCGGTCGTGCCGACGGTCACCTGGATCGACCAGGGCGCGAGCCGGTGGACCAGGGTGCCGATCCGGTTGAGTTCCAGAACATCGGTGCCGGGGCGGCTCCACAGCACGACGGTGTCGCTGAACTCGACCTGATGCGCGACGACCTCGGCGACGGCGCGATGGTCGTCGTCGGCGGCCTGCAGGTCGCGGTGGCTCAGGTCGTCGGTGCTGGCCAGGTCGTCGAGGAAACGTTCGGCGTCGACGACGGTGACGTAGGAGTCGAAACGGACCGCCTCGGTGACCGGTGTGCCGTCGACGACGCAGTGCTCGGAGGCGGCGGCGACCGCCTCGGGTTCCACCGAGGGCGGCAGGACCAGCAGCATGTCGCTGCCCGGGTGAGTGCGGGCGAGACGGACGAGGGTGGGCAGCACGTCCTCGCGCAGGGTGCACGAGACGCAGCCGTGCACGAGGGCGGTGGTGGCGTCCTCGATCAGTTCGGTGGCCGAGCGCACCGTACGCCGCAGGAGCCCGTCGCGGAGGCCGGTGAGATCGTGCCTGATCGCGAGCAGCCGGTCCTCGGCGAGCAGCAGGGCCTGGGCGGTGGCATGGACAGCACCGGGGGAGAAGCCGGACAGCACGGTGACGGCGGGCCGCTGGTCGACCCGGGCAGGCAGGGTGTCGGTGATCGGGTTCGCACTCACACCCCCATCTTGTTGGAAATGGTTTTCATTGTAAAGTCGCCACCATGTCGTTCATCTGTGACGTGACCGGCGCGAAGCCGAGCTTCGGCAACGCCGTGTCGTTCTCCCACCGCCGCACCCGCCGCCGCTGGAACCCCAACGTCCAGCGCCGCCGTTACCGCCTCGTCGACGGCAACGCGGTACGGCTCACCGTCAGCGCCAAGGGAATCAAGATCATCGACCGGGACGGCATCGACGCGGTGGTCGCCCGGCTCCGCGCCAAGGGGGTGAAGATCTGATGGCCAAGAGCACCGACGTCCGGCCCGTGATCAAACTGCGCAGCACCGCCGGCACCGGCTACACCTATGTCACCCGCAAGAACCGCCGCAACGATCCCGACCGCCTGGTCCTGCGCAAGTACGACCCGGTCGCCCGCAAGCACGTCGACTTCCGGGAGGACCGCTGATGGCCCGCCGCAGCCTCACCGAGCGCGAGAAGCGCCGCACCGATCTGTCCGCCCGGCACTTCGACCGCCGTGCCGAACTGAAGAAGCAGGTCCTCGATCCGGAGACGCGAGCCGGCGCGATGAGCGCCCTCGCCCGGTTGCCCCGCGACTCGAGCCCGGCGCGCCGTCGCAGCCGCGACATGATCGACGGACGGCCGCGCGGGGTGTTCAGTCGCTTCGGCCTGTCCCGGGTGCGGTTCCGGGAGATGGCGCTGCGCGGAGAACTGCCCGGAATCCGCAAGGCCTCCTGGTGACCCCGGCCGCAGCCTGACCACGGCCGGGTGCGGGCTCGTTGCCGCGAGCCGCGCCCGGCCGGCCCGGCGACCGGGTGGTGGTGCCGTCCGCGGGCCACTCGCGCGTAGTTCGCGACCTGCTGGGTATCGGGGGACGTGTCGTCAGCTACCCGGAGGCACCAGATGATCGTGCGACGTGCCGCCGCTGCGTTCGGTGCCGTGGTCGTGTTGTCCCTGCCCGGAACCGCGCCCGCGGCGGCAGAACCCCCCTCGCGGATGGCCGCTCAGGTCGTCGACTCGGTGGGAGCCCTGCACCCGGACGACGCGCGGGTGCGACAGGCCCTGGAAGCGCTGCGCGCCCGGAACGGGACACAACTGTTCGTGGTGTACGTCGCCTCGTTCGACGGTCGCACCGGCCAGCAGTGGGCGGACGAGACGGCCAGACTCTCCCAGCTCGGCAACGACGATGTACTTCTCGCCGTCGCCGTCACCGACCGGGCGTACGGCTACTCCGTCGGAGCCGGAAGCGCCGGGTCGGAGCGGGATGTGGAAGACCTGCTGGTCCGTCGGGTGGAGCCCCGGCTGGCCGCCGGCGACTGGAGTGGGGCGGTGGTGACTCTGGCGGAGGGCCTGGGCGCCTCCGCGACGGCCGGGAACCCCGGTGGCGGCGTCTCGTCCGCGCTGCTGCTCGGCGGCGCTGTCGCTGTCGGCGGTGCCGGCCTGTGGTGGGCGGCACGACGGCGCGCCCGCCGCACCGGAGCGCCCGCCGAAGTCGTCGGTGGCCCGGGCCAGGATCAGCAGCCCGGCACTGCGGCGATCCCGACGGAGGAGCTGGCCAAGCGGGCATCCTCCGCACTCATCGCGGTCGACGACGCGGTGGAGACCTCCGAGCAGGAGCTGGCCTTCGCCCAGGCGCAGTTCGGTGATGAAGCCGTCACCGGCTTCCGGGCGGCCCTGGACCAGGTGCGGGCTGAACTTCGACAGGCCTTCACCTTCCGGCAGCAGCTTGACGACACGCAACCCGAGACGGAGGCGGACCGCCGGGCGATGCTCACCGAGATTCTCCGCCTGTGTGAGTCTGCGGACAGCAAGCTGGATGCCCAGGCTGAGGCTTTCGACCGGTTGCGTGCGCTGGAACGGACCGCCCCGGAGGCGCTGGCGTCCTTGACCGCACGTGCCGACGCCTGCGCTGCCGGGCTTCCCGGTGCACGGCAGCGCCTTGATGAGTTGGGGCGCCGGTTCGCGGCTTCCGCGCTGACTCCGGTGGCCGACAACCCGCGGCAGGCGGAGGACCGGTTGAACGTCGCGCGGGTGGAGCTCGGCGAGGCCCGGACGGCGTTGCAGGGCGACCGGCGCGGCGAAGCGGTGACCAGCATCCGCGCTGCCGAGGAGGCGGTCGGGCAGGCGGAGACCCTGGTGTCGTCGGTCGCGCAGCTTCAGGAGCAGCTGGAGCAGGCCGACGCCCGACTTGGCGCGTTGCGGGGGGAGATCACCCAGGACCTGAGCGAAGCCCGGGCGCTGGCGCGTACGGGCGGTCATCCTCACCTGCTGGCGGATGCCGATGCTGCTGAGGCGGCATTGGCCCGGAGCGAGGCGATGGTGGCGGCCGCCGGCGCGCTGCCCGACCCGCTGGCGGTGCTCCGGCAGTTGAACGATGCCGCCGAGGCACTCGAGCGGGGTCTGACCGTAGCCCGGGAAGCACATCAGCAGCGGCAGCGTTCGGCCGCCCTGTTGCCGGGAGCCCTCGACGCGGCAACCGCTGCCGTCTCGGCGGCCGGTGACTTCATCGCTACCCGACGCGGCGCTGTCGGCGTCGAGGCCCGTACGAGCCTGGCCGAGGCGAGGCGGCATCTGGAGGAGGCCGTGGTCACCTCGACCGGCGAGCCGGAGGCCGCGCTGCAGCACGCCCGGCACGCCGACTCCCTGGCGAGGCAGGCCCTGAGCCTGGCTCAGGCCGATGTCGACCAGTGGTCCTCACCGATCGGCCAGCCCGGTTACGGCGGCTACTCCTCCGGCATCGATCTCGGCAGTCTCGTGCTGGGAGGCATCCTCGTGGGCGGCGGATCGGGCGGCGGCGGTATGGGAGAGGGCTGGTCTCCCGGCAGCTTCGGCGGTTCCGGCACCCGATCCCGGCACGGCGGCGGCGGACGCTTCTGACGCGCGTGAACCACCTCGGCAACGGTAGAAGGAGAAACGATGGTGCAGCAGTCCATTCTCGGCAGGATCAGCCAGCTCGCGCGGGCCAACATCCACGCGATGCTCGACGCCGCCGAGGATCCGCAACTGATGCTCGACCAGATGGTGCGTGACTACACGGACAACATCTCGCAGGCCGAGGATGCGGTCGCCCAGGTGATCGGCAACCTGCGCCTCATCGAGGAGGATCACCGGGAGGCGCTGGAGACTGTCGGTGAGTGGGAGCGCAAGGCCGTCGCCGCCAGCCGTAAGGCGGACGAGCTGCGTGCCGCCGGCGACATCACCGGGGCGGACCGATTCGACTCTCTCGCCAAGGTGGCCTTGCAACGGCAGCTCGACGCCGAGAAGCAGGTGCGATCGTTCGAACCGCAGATCAAGGCCCAGGGTGAGGTCGCCGACCGGCTCAAGGACGGGCTGGAAAGCATGCGGGGCAAGCTGGCCGAGCTCAGCGCCAAGCGCAACGAACTCGTCGCGCGGGCCAAGATGGCGCAGGCTCAGACCCAGGTGCACGACGCCATGCGCAGCGTCGACCTGCTGGATCCCACCAGTGAACTCTCCCGTTTCGAGGACAAGATCCGTCGCGAGGAGGCCCGTGTCCTCGGACATCAGGAACTGGCCGCCTCCACCCTCGATGCCCAGTTCGAAGCGCTCGAGGACGAGACCGAGGCAGCCGAGGTGGAGGCCCGGCTGGCCAAGCTCAAGCAGCGCTGACCTGCTCTGCGGTGACACCGAGAGATTGAGTGTGTTGATGCACTGACTATGGGTATTCAAATGTGGGCCGAATTGCCCGGTATGCCACATTAGGCCGCCGCGGTCGACGATCGACGACGGCACTGCGGAGGCACCCCATGAATCGCAACCGGCAGGCCAACATCGGCGTCGGAGTCCTCCTGGGGGTGGTCCTGCTGTTCGCGGTGCTGGCCTCGTGCGGCCCGGATGAGGAAGGCTCCATGACCGGCCGGTCGGGATCTGCGGTCCCGGCCTCCGATTCACCCGAGCCTTCCCCGGCTGCTACCGCGTTCGGCGCTCTTGCGGCGGAGCCGGACCGAACCAGCCCACCGACGACCCGTCCGGCCGCGACCCGCACGCCGCACGGCGGTGTCGATGCAGGTGGCGGCAGTAGTGTCACCGGCCGGCGGCTCCCACTGCTGATGACCGGCACATTCCTGCTCGTGGCGGCAGCCGGCCTGACGGCCTACGCGATCCGCCGCCCGAGCCGCGGCTGACCGGTGGGCGCGACGACAGCCCGAGCCGGGTCATGGGTTCGCGACCGCCGGGTGGCGGCGTTCGCGCTCCTGCTGGCGGTCCTCGGCTCAGCGACCCTGGCGATGGGCGTGCGTGCCCAGGACGGTCTGCCTCCGCCTCCACGGCGGACCGCTCTCGCTGTCGAGGACGGCAATGACCTGCCGGCTCCTCCACCCGCGCCGGCGAGGGCGGCGAACGGGATGCGGCTCTCCGTCCCGGTGGCGCTGGACATCCCGGCGATCAAGCTACGGACCCCGGTGACCGCGATGGGTCTGCGACGCGACGGGACCATCGACGTGCCACCGCTGCTCGCCGACGCGCCGGCCGGCTGGTACCGGCACTCGCCCTCGCCCGGCGAGGTGGGTGCCGCAGTGCTGGTCGGCCACGTGGACACCGCCCGGGAGGGGCCCGCGGTCTTCTACCGCCTGCGGGAGCTGGGGCCTGGCAACACGATTTCGGTACGCCGGGCAGACGGCACCCTGACCGATTTCGTGGTGACCCGGGTGGCCATGCATCCCAAGAACCAGTTCCCGAGCGACGACGTGTACGGCCCGGTAGAGGACCCGGAACTTCGATTGATCACCTGCGGCGGCGTCTTCGATCGCTCGCGGGGAAGCTATCGGAACAACGTGGTGGTCTTCGCCCGGATCGCCGTACCAAGGTAGCGGTGGGGATTGCAGCGCTGCAATTGGTTGGCGGGAAACCTTGACGGGCCGAAGTGTTAGCGCAAACATTGATGCATTCCTGTTTCGTGAAGGTTAATCGACCGGGTCCCCGCCTCTGTGCACCGGTAGCGCACCTTCCGCGACCAGGCCTCCCGTGACGGTCATCCCCAGCCGTCACGGTTCCCCCTATCGAAGGACAGCCATGTCTTCCTCCGCCCCTCCAGTGGAACGAACACGCTCACTTCGACGCGTCGCCTTGGCCGGCCTCACCATCGGCGTCGCCGCTGCCGGCGTCGCGGTGGCCACCCGATCCGCCTCGGCCGCCGTCGTCGACCCCGCTGCCTCCTACGTCCTGGTCAACCGCAACAGTGGCAAGGCGCTGGACGTCTACAACCTGGCGACCACCGACGGTGCCGCGATCAATCAGTTCACCCGTAACGACGGTGCGTGGCAGCAGTGGAAGTTCCTGGACTCCGGTGGTGGCTGGTATCGGGTGCAGTCGGTGCACAGCGGCAAGGTTCTGGACCTGCCGACCACTGCCGACGGTGTTCAGCTGGTGCAGAACACCGACCGTAACGACGCGCGGCAGCAGTTCCGTCTCGCCGACTCGGCCGGCGGGCATGTGCGGTTGATCAACCGCAACAGTGGCAAGGCCCTCGAGACGTGGGAGTGGTCCACGGCGGACGGCGCCCGGGTGTCGCAGTACCAGGACCTCGACGGCGCCAACCAGCAATGGCAGCTCGTCCGGCTGGGCGCCGCCCCTTCGCCGACCACGCCAACACCCGGGCCCACCGGCACGCCGACCACACCGCCCTCGTCGTACCCCGGGCCGGGAGCCGTCTCCGGAGCGACGGGCACGCACGACCCGACGATCGTCAAGACGCCCCAGGGCTCGTACATCGTGGCGCAGACCGGCCGGAACATCCGGCTGACCACGTCCACCGACCGTACGACGTTCCGGGAGGCGGGCGCGGCGTTCCCGAACGGGGCCCCGTGGACGACCGCCTACACCGGAGGCAGCGCCGACCTGTGGGCGCCGGACATCTCGTACCGCAATGGTCAGTACTACCTGTACTACTCCGCCTCCACCTTCGGCTCCAACCGTTCGGCGATCTTCCTGGCGACGAGCCCGAGCGGCGCCTCCGGCTCGTGGACCAACCGTGGCCTGGTCATCGAATCCAGCACGTCGAACAACTACAACGCGATCGACCCGAACCTGATCGTGGACGACGCCGGCAGGTGGTGGCTGAACTTCGGCTCCTTCTGGTCCGGCATGCAGCAGATCGCTCTGAACCCCTCGACCGGTCTGCGCGCCGACTCGTCGATCCGTCTGATCGCCGGCCGTAACGGCGGGGCCATCGAAGCGCCGCACATGGTCAAACGCGGCTCCTTCTACTACCTGTGGGTGTCGTTCGACCGCTGCTGCCAGGGCGCGGCGAGCACGTACCGGATCATGGTGGGCCGTTCGACGAGTCCGAACGGGCCGTTCGTGGACCGCAACGGTGCAGCCATGAACTCCGGTGGCGGCACCCAGGTGCTGGCCGGGCACGGCAGCATCCACGGCCCCGGCCACCAGGCCGTCCTCCAGGACACCGACGGCGACCTGCTGGTCTACCACTACTACGCCGACAACGGCACCTCGAGGCTCGGGATCAACCGCCTCGGGTACGACGCCGCCGGCTGGCCGTTCGTCTACTGACCTCGAACTGGAGCTTTGTGATGCGCAGATCCTCTCTCCGTGCCGCACTGGCTGCCGGTGCGGTGGCCGTGCTGGCGGGCATCGGCACCGTCTCGGCCGTGACCGCCGCGGACGCGGCGACAGTGCAGGCGGGAACGCCGTACGTCCTGGTCAACCGCAACAGCGGAAAGGCCCTCGACGTCTACAACCTGGCGACCACCGACGGTGCCGCGATCAACCAGTACACCCGTAACGACGGTGCGTGGCAGCAGTGGAAGTTCCTGGACTCCGGTGGTGGCTGGTATCGGGTGCAGTCGGTGCACAGCGGCAAGGTTCTCGACCTGCCGACCACTGCCGACGGTGTTCAGCTGGTGCAGAACACCGACCGTAACGACGCGCGGCAGCAGTTCCGTCTCGCCGACTCGGCCGGTGGTCATGTGCGGTTGATCAACCGCAACAGTGGCAAGGCCCTCGAGACGTGGGAGTGGTCCACGGCGGACGGCGCCCGGGTGTCGCAGTACCAGGACCTCGACGGCGCCAACCAGCAATGGCAGCTCGTCGCGTTGGGCGGCGCGGCGCGTACGTTCACCAACCCGATCAAGCGCAACGGCCCCGACCCCTGGCTGCAGCACCACAACGGCTACTACTACCTGGCCACCACCACGTGGAACTCGACCATCACCATGCGCCGCGCCACTACGCTGGCCGGCCTGGCCACCGCCGCCGACCAGGTGATCTTCAACCTGGCGGGCCGCCCGAACGGCTGCTGCAACATGTGGGCGCCGGAGTTCCACCTGCTCGACGGCCCCAATGGCAAACGCTGGTACTTCTACTACACCGCCGGGCAGAACGTGTCCGACTACAACCCCACCCAGCGGCTGCACGTCCTCGAATCGGCGGGCACCGACCCGATGGGCCCGTACACCTTCAAAGCGGATCTCGGCAGTGACTGGTCGCTCGACGCCAGCGTGCTCAAGGTCGGCAGCAACCTCTACCTGATGGCCACCTACAACGCCGGCGGCTCCTACGGGCAGTCCAACTTCATCCAGCGACTGTCGAACCCGTGGACGCTCACCGGTTCGCGCGCACGGCTGAGTTCACCGACCCTGTCCTGGGAACGGCAGACCGGAGCGGTCAACGAAGGCCCGGAACCGCTGTACCGCAACGGCAAGGTCATGGTCGTCTACTCCGCCTCGGCATGCTGGGGACCCGACTACAAACTCGGCCTGCTCACCCTCACCGGGACCGACCCCATGAACATGGCGCACTGGACCAAGAGCCCCAACCCGGTGTTCCAGCGCAGCGACGCCAACGGCGTGTTCGCCCCCGGCCACAACGGCTTCTTCAAGAGCCCCGACGGTACGGAGGACTGGATCGTCTACCACGCCAACGACTCCGCCGGCGGCGGCTGTGACATGAACCGGTCCACCCGGGCGCAGAAGTTCACCTGGAACGCCGACGGCACCCCGAACTTCGGCACCCCGGTCCGCCTCGGCACCGTGCTGACGGCTCCCTCCGGAGAATGAGCTGACCACTGGTCCTGCACCGCCTGCCCGGCCCCGCCGCCCGGGCAGGCGGTGCAGGACCACATCCGGCAACGCTGCCCGCCGGGAAGCAATGCGGTCGGGTGTACGGCCGCCTTCGGATTCAGGCCGCCCGATCACGCTTTTTCGGGGGGCATCCGCAGCGTACGATCGCAGCGAAACGACCAAAGATGATTTTGAGCCGCTCCAGACCCTGGCGGCAATGGGTTCCTTTTCCATGCTGCCGTCAGGGGTGTCTACGTGCGTCTGGTCCGGTTCTTCTCCTGTGCTGGGTGGCACCCAAGCGAGCGATCAGGCGCCCGTACCCCGTGGCACACAGGACCGACTCGCCGGTACCTCAAACTCATGAAATCCGCGGCCGGCAGGCGTCCGCACATGAGCTGGCAGCTCCCGCGCGGCGCCCCCGGCATCGGTCGATGCCGGGCATCGACCGCAGTCAGGACTGGCGAGCTGCTGACACCGCTCCCGATCGCCGAGGAGGCTCCCTCGCGCAGCGGTTCCCTCAGATGCGAGCTCGGAGCCGGACACGACAGCGATCATGTCGCGCTCGTCGGCACGACATGCGGCGGGGACCAATGGTGGTGGCTGCGATGGGACGCACAACCCACCGAGGTCGCCGAGGTTGTCCAGATCGATCCGTGTGACGCCGAGCTGCTGGACGACGAATACACGGATCAATGCCACCTACCGCAAGGTCATCTGGGTCCGCACAGCTACGACGTGCCGTCGCCGGACGGGCATCACTGAGCTTCACCGGAGGTCCGGGCTCGAGCGCCTCTTGACTCGCCTGCTCGGCGGCGGTCGCTGACCGATACGGCTCGAGCCGGCCGGCACCAATCCGGCCACCATGACGGGGCGGAAGATCTGCGAGGCGAGCGTCCCGGCCATCACAGGTGGGTTGCGTTCCGCCTGTGGGTGCCGGGAATGCGGAGACCGATGGCCGACGCCCAGAGCCGGGAAAGGTGGTCGATCATCTTCTCCGTGTCGAGGGGCTCGAGCAGCTCGTTGATGATCACGGCGACCTGTTCGACCATGCCGCCGAGTGCGATCGCTGTCAGCCGGGGATCGAGGTCGGCGTCGGCGAGTCCGGCTGCCTGCAGTCGCCGGATGCCCTCGGCGCTGCGGCCGACGTAGAACTCCCGGATCTCCAGGAGCAGGCCGCGGAGGGTGTTGTCGAGGTAGGCGCCGTGCTCGACCATCCGCAGCACTTTCGCGGCCTTGCCGGTCGCGGCCAGGTATCGGCGGTTCGCCTCCACGATGCGCGCGTACGGGTCGTCGAGCGTGTCCGGCACTCGGCTCGCGGCGATCATCTCGTCGGCCGCCGCTTGGACGATCTTGCGCAGCAGGTCGTCCTTGGATTCGAAGTAGGTGTAGAAGGTCCCGTAGGACACGCCGGCTGCCTGGGTGACGGCCTCGGGGGTGAACCCCGCCCAGCCCTGCTCCTCGATGATCTCCCGGCCGGCGGCGACCAGCGCGTCGCGGGTTCGCCGGCCACGGGCGGTCGTCGGTGCCGTAGGCGCGGGGTTCGTTCGAGCGCGTCCCATCAGACATCCTCACCTTACTTGACTACTTTGTCAGAAAGTCTAGTGTGGCGGTCACCCACTGCTCGTCGCGCTCGGCAGCCGCCCGATCGCCCGGACCATCGAGGTGTTGAGGCGAACAATGCGTACGATCCGCATCGGGAACTGCTCGGGCTTCTACGGTGACCGTTTCTCGGCGATGGCCGAGATGCTCGAGGGCGGGCCGCTGGACTACCTCACCGGGGACTACCTGGCCGAACTGACCATGCTCATCCTCGGCAAGGACCGCCGGAAAGACCCGTCGCTCGGCTACGCGAAGACGTTCCTGCGGCAACTCGCCGGCAGTCTGGCGCTGGCCCGGCAACGCGGGGTACGGATCGTGACCAACGCGGGCGGACTCAACCCGGCCGGGCTCGCGGATGCCGTCCGATCCCTGGCGACGGACCAGGGCATCGATGTCGCCGTCGCCCACGTGCAGGGTGACGACCTGACCGGTGAGGCCGCTGCGCACGGCTGGCCGGGAACACTGACCGCGAACGCCTACCTCGGGGCCTTCGGGATCGCCGAAGCCCTCGACGCCGGCGCCGACATCGTCGTCACCGGCCGCGTCACCGACGCGTCGCTGACGCTGGGCCCGGCGATCGCCGAGTTCGGCTGGGGGCGCACGGACTTCGACCGGCTGGCGGCCGGCGTCGTCGCCGGTCACATTCTCGAATGCGGCACCCAGGCCACGGGGGGCAACTTCGCCGGCTTCGCCGCCGTCGACACCAGCCGCCCGCTGGGCTTCCCACTGGCCGAACTCAGCGCCGACGGGACGGCCGTGGTGACCAAACATCCCGGCACCGGCGGGGCGGTCACGGTCGACACGATCACCGCACAACTGGTGTACGAGGTGGCGGGCCCCCACTATGCCAACCCCGACGTGACGGCTCGCCTGGACACCGTCGAGCTGGAGCAGGCCGGACCCGACCGGGTGCGGGTCACGTCGGTACGGGGAGTCGCCCCGCCCCCGACGACGAAGATTGCCCTCAACAGCGCCGGCGGGTGGCGCAACACCGTCGAGTTCGTCCTGACCGGCCTGGACATCGAGGACAAGGAGCGCTGGGTACGTCAGCAGATGACCCGGGCGCTCAGCGTGCGGCCACCGGCGGAGATCGTGTGGGACCTGGCACGTACCGACCATGCCGACCCCGCCACCGAGTCCGCGGCCTCGGCCGTGCTGCGCTGCCACGTCAAGGACCCCGATCCGGCCGTCGTCGGACGCGCGTTCAGCAGTGCCGCCGTCGAACTGGCCCTCGCCTCCTATCCAGGCTTCCACGTGACCGCGCCGCCCGGCCAGGGCACCCCGTTCGGCATCTACCGTGCCGGGTACCTGCCGCAGGAACTGGTGCCGCACGTCGTGATCCGGCCCGACGGCACCGCGGTGGACATCGCGCCGCCGCCGGTCACCGCGGACCCGCCGGAGGAGACGGTCGCCGGCTCCGGCCGTACCCACGAAGGTCCGGAAGTGGCCGTGCCGTTGGGCCGCCTGGTCTTCGCCCGGTCCGGGGACAAGGGCGGAACCGCGAGCGTGGGCGTCTGGATCCCGGCCGGCCATCCCCGGCGCGCCGAGGCGTACGCGTGGCTGCGTGACTGGCTGACGCCGGCCGCGGTCTCCCGGCTTCTTCCGGAGTCGGCGGGACTCGGCATCGACGTCTTCGCGCTGCCGAACCTCGGCGCCGTCAACATCGTGATCGACGGCCTCCTCGGGGACGGTGTCGCCTCCTCCACCCGTTTCGATCCTCAGGCCAAAGCGGTCGGCGAATGGCTGCGTGCCCGTGTGGTGAGTCTGCCCAAGGAGTTCCTGACGTGAAGACCAGCGTGGATCCGACCTCGCCCGGCTACGCCGCCAACCGGGAGGTGATGCTGGAACGCCTCGCCGACCTCGCGGCACAGCAGGCCGTGGCCCTGGCCGGCGGCGGTCCCCAGGCCGTCGAGCGGCATCACCGGCGCGGCAAGCTCACCGCCCGCGAGCGGATCGAATTGCTCATCGACGCCGACTCGCCGTTCCTCGAACTCGGCGTCCTGGCCGGCTGGGGAACCGACTTCACGGTCGGCGGTTCCGTGGTCACCGGTCTGGGTGTCGTCGAGGGCGTCGAGTGCATGATCATCGCCCATGACCCCACCGTGAAGGGCGGCTCGTCCAACCCGGTGACGGTACGGAAGATCTTCCGCGCCGGTCAGATCGCCGCCGAGAACCGGCTGCCCACCATCACCCTCGTGGAGTCCGGGGGAGCGGACCTGCAGACCCAGAAGGACATCTTCATCCCCGGCGGCGCGGTGTTCCGCAACCTCACTGCCGCCAGCGCCGACCGCCGGCCCACCATCGCCCTGGTGTTCGGCAACTCCACGGCCGGTGGTGCCTACGTACCGGGCATGAGCGACTACACCGTCATGGTCAAGGGTGGAGCCAAGGTCTTCCTCGGCGGGCCACCGCTGGTCAAGATGGCCACCGGCGAGGAATCCGACGACGAGTCGCTCGGCGGGGCGGAGATGCACGCCCGTACGTCCGGTCTGGCCGACTACCTGGCCGTCGATGAACGGGACGCACTCCGGATCGGACGTTCCATCGTGCGCCGGCTCAACTGGCGCAAAGCCGGACCCGCACCGCGGACGGACTACGCCGAGCCGTTGCTCGACACCGGCGAACTGCTCGGTATCGTGCCGGCCGACCTCAAGGTCCCGTTCGACCCTCGTGAGGTCATCGGCCGCATCGTCGACGGCAGCGATTTCGACGAGTTCAAACCGCTGTACGGCCCGTCGCTGGTGACCGGCTGGGCGCAGCTGCACGGCTATCCGATCGGCATCCTCGCCAACTCCCAGGGGGTGCTGTTCAGCCAGGAGGCGCAGAAGGCGGCCCAGTTCATCCAGCTGGCCAACCAGAGCGACACTCCGCTGCTGTTCCTGCACAACACCACCGGCTACATGGTGGGTGCCGAGTACGAGCAGGGCGGCATCATCAAACACGGCGCCCAGATGATCAACGCCGTGTCGAACTCGGGAGTCCCGCACCTGTCGGTGGTGATGGGTGCCTCGTACGGGGCCGGCAACTACGGGATGAGCGGCCGCGCGTACGACCCGAGGTTCATGTTCAGCTGGGCCGGCGCCAAGTCGGCGGTGATGGGACCGGCGCAGCTCGCCGGGGTCATCTCCATCGTCTCGCAGCAGGCGGCCGCGGCCCGCGGGCTGCCCTTCGACGAACAGGCCGACGCCACGATGCGCGCCCTGGTCGAGAAGCAGGTAGAGGAACAGTCCCTGGCCTACTTCACCTCCGGCCTGGGCTACGACGACGGGGTGATCGACCCACGTGACACCCGCACGATCCTCGGTATCTGCCTGTCGGCGATCCACAGCGCGCCGGTGGCCGGCACCCGTGGCTACGGCGTCTTCCGCCTGTGAACCCGCCCTGTCCGGCCTGTCGCATCCGTCTTCACCGGGAGATCCGTTGATTCGCAAGATTCTGGTCGCCAACCGCGGAGAGATCGCGCGCCGGGTGTTCCGTACCTGCCGGACGCTCGGCATCGCGACCGTGGCCGTCCATTCCGACGCCGATGCCGCAGCCCCGTTCGTCACCGACGCCGACACGGCGATCCGGCTGCCGGGCAACGCGCCGGCCGAGACCTACCTGCGCGGCGACCTGATCATCGAGGCGGCACGCGTGGCGGGCGCCGACGCCATTCATCCCGGGTACGGCTTCCTCTCCGAGAACGCCGCCTTCGCCCGCTCCGTCGAGGCGGCCGGACTCACCTGGATCGGCCCGGCGCCCGCATCGATCGAGACGATGGGCAGCAAGATCGGCGCCAAACGCATCATGGCCGCGGCCGGGGTGCCGGTCCTCGACGTCGACCTCGCCACCGTCACCGCGTCGGCCCTGCCGCTGCTGGTCAAGGCATCGGCGGGCGGGGGAGGCCGCGGCATGCGGATCGTGGACTCACTCGACCGGCTCGCCGGGCAGATCGCGCACGCCGAGGCGGAGGCGGCCTCCGCGTTCGGCGACGGCACCGTCTTCGTCGAGCCGTACCTGCCGACCGCACGGCACGTCGAGGTGCAGGTACTCGCCGACACCCACGGCACCGTCTGGGTGCTGGGCGACCGGGACTGCTCCATCCAGCGCCGCCATCAGAAGGTGGTCGAGGAGGCGCCCGCACCGCACCTGCCCGACGAGACCCGTACCGCGTTGCACGCCTTCGCCCGGGCCGCCGCCGAGGCGGTGGGATACCGCGGAGCGGGAACGGTCGAATTCCTCGTCGACCGGGACCGGATCTTCTTCCTCGAGATGAACACCCGCCTGCAGGTCGAACACCCGGTCACCGAATGTGTCACCGGCCTCGACCTGGTCGCGCTCCAGATCGCCGTCGCCGAAGGCAGGCCGCTGCCCGGCCGGGCGCCCGCGATCTCGGGCCACGCGATCGAGGTGCGGCTCTACGCCGAGGACCCGGCCGCCGGATTCGCCCCGCAGACCGGCCGCATCCGCACCTTCGACATTCCCGAACATCCGGGCGTACGGGTCGACTCCGCCGTCGAGGCGGGCAGCGAGGTCGGTGTCCACTACGACGCCATGCTCGCCAAGATCATCGCGTACGCCGACGACCGCGACACCGCGATCCGGATGCTCGGCGACACCCTGCGCCGGGGACGGCTGCACGGCATCACCACCAACCTCGACCTGCTCCGAGCCGTGATCGCCGACGAGGAATTCGTGGCCGGGCGGATGCACACCACCCTGCTCGACGAACGCCTCGACCTCTGGAACGGCGGCGGCGATCCACGCCGGCTCGCCAAGGCCGCCCTCGCCGCCGCCCTCGGACAGGCCACCCGGGCCGCCGCGGCGGCGCCGGTGCTCAGCCGGATCCCCGCCGCGTGGCGCAACGCCGCCGGCAAGCCCCGGCAGCGCACCTACCGGCGCGGGCCGGAGCAGTACGCCGTGACCTACACCTCGACCGGCCATCGGCTGGTGTCGGACTTCGTGGCCGGTGTCAGCGTCATCGGCGTACGGGGCGACCAGGTCGTGCTGAGCGACGGCCCGGTCCGGGAGACCTACCGGGTCACCGGCGCCGGAACATCGGTCGACGTCGACGGCCCGTACGGCTCCGTCAGTTTCGAGCTGGTCCCGGCCTTCGTCGATCCGGCCGAGACGATCGCCGAGGGTTCCCTGCTGGCGCCGATGCCGGCGGCGATCACCGCGGTCGCCGTCGACGTGGGCGCCGTGGTCGGCAAGGGCGACCCCATCGTCGTCCTGGAAGCCATGAAGATGCAGCACACCGTCACCGCGCCCACCGACGGAACCGTCACCGCGCTCACCGCGAGCGTGGGCCGGCAGGTCGTCGCGGGCACCGTGCTCGCCGTCATCGAGGAGAACCGTTGAGCAGCTTCGTCGAATCCCCGGAGCGCCGCGACCTGCGCACCGCGGTCCACCAGCTCGGACGTAAGTACGGCGAGTCGTACTTCTACGCGGCCGCGGCCCGTGGCGCCAAGACCACCGAACTCTGGGACGAGGCCGCCAAGGCCGGTTACCTGGGAGTCTCGATTCCCCAGGAGTACGGCGGGGGCGGCGGCGACATCGGTGACCTCGCCGCGGTCGTGGAAGAACTGGCGACCGCCGGCTGTCCACTGCTCCTGCTCGTCGTCTCGCCGGCCATCGTCGGCACGATAATCGCCCGCTCCGGCACCGAGGAACAGAAGCAACGCTGGCTGCCCGGTCTGGCCACCGGCGAGTCGCGCTACGCCTTCGGCATCACCGAACCGGATGCCGGCTCGAACTCCCACCAGATCACCACCCGGGCCCGCCGGGATGGCAGCGACTGGGTGCTGAACGGCCGCAAGACCTACATCAGCGGGGTCGACGAGGCCGGTCACGTACTCGTCGTCGGCCGTACCGAGGACGCGCGTACCGGCAAACTCAAACCCGCGCTGTTCATGGTGCCCACCGACGCGCCAGGATTCGCCCGTCAGCCGATCGAGACCGGCCTCGTCTCACCCGAGAAGCAGTTCAGCCTCTTCCTCGACGACGTCCGGCTGCCCGCCGACGCCCTCGTGGGCCGGGAGGACGCCGGTCTCGACCAACTGTTCGCCGGCCTCAACCCGGAACGGATCATGGCGGCGTCGCAGGCCACCGGCACCGCACGATGGGCACTGCGCAAGGCCGTCGGCTACGCGAGCCAGCGCGAGGTCTGGGGCGCCCCCATCGGCACGCACCAGGCGATCGCCCATCCGCTGGCCCAGATCCACGTCGAGATCGAGGCGGCGCGCCTGCTGACGCAGAAGGCCGCGGCCCTCGACGCGGCCGGTGACCTGCAGGCGGCCGGGGAGGCGGCGAACATGGCCAAGTACGCCGCGGGGGAGGTGGCCTGCAAGGCGGTCGACCAGGCGATCCAGACCCACGGTGGCAACGGGCTGGCGGTCGAGTACGGACTCGTGCAGGCCCTCGCCAATGTACGGCTCTCCCGGATCGCGCCGGTCAGCCGCGAGATGGCGCTCAACTTCGTCGCGCAGTTCTCCCTCAAGCTTCCGCGTTCGTACTGACAGGGGTGTCCCGCGCATGACCACGGAACTCGTCCACCTGACCGCCGCCGGCGGCATCGCCACGATCACGCTGGACAGTCCGCACAACCGCAATGCGCTGAGCAGGCAGCTGATGACCGAGCTCGGCGCCTGCCTGGCGACTGCCGGGCGGGATCCTGACGTCCGTGTCGTACTGGTGCGGTCCGGCGGCCCGGTGTTCTGCGCGGGTGCCGATCTCAGCGAGGCGCGACAGGGCCTGAGCAGTGACGGGCCGCGCGAGATCGTCCGCATTCAGCGGCAGATCGCCATCCTGCCCAAGCCGGTCGTCGTCGAGCTGGCCGGCCCGGTCCGCGCCGGAGGCCTGGGCCTGGTCGGTGCGGCCGACATCGTGATCGCGGCCGGTTCGGTCACGTTCGCGCTCACCGAGGTCCGCCTCGGGCTCGCCCCCTCCGTCATCTCGCTGAGCCTGCTGTCCCGGCTGGCACCCCGCGCGGCGGCCGACGTCTTCCTTTCCGGCCGGACGTTCGACGCCTCCGAGGCTGCCGCCATCGGCCTGGTAACCCGCTGCGTGCCGGACGACGAACTGGCCGCCGCCGTCGCCGGGACCCTCACCGAACTGGTCAAGGGCAGCCCGCAGGGGCTCGCCGAAACCAAGCGGCTGCTCACCGGCGACCTCGTCAGCCGCATCGACCGGGACGGGGAGGAAGCCGCGCAACGGTCGGCCGAGCTCTTCGCCAGCCCGGAAGCCCAGCAAGCGATGCAGGCCTTCCTGACTCGCAAGAAGCCGGCATAGGCGCGGCGCCTGCACCTCGCCGGCTTCCCCGCCGGTCCGTTCCGCATACAGCCTGTTCGCATGTCGCACCGCGATGCCCGGTCGCACCGCGATGCCCGGTCGCACCGCGATGCCCCGTCGCACCGCGACGCCCCGTCGCACCGCGACGCCCCGTCGCACCGCGACGCCCCGTCACACCGCGATGCCGAAGGTCCCGGCGCCGGGCTCGAACCGGCTGCGCGCTCTGAACGTGGACGACGCCGGCGGGCAGGGGCCCTCGTCCGGGGCGTCCGAGAGGGGCAGCACCCGGGGAACCTCCCGCATCATCCGCTCGCGCAACGAGTCACGAAGGGCGTCCGCCACCCCGTTGAGCCGCTCGATCTCCGCGAGAGTGGCGTCGCGATCACCGGCGAGCCTGCCGATCGCGTCGAGATGTCGTGCCCGGGCGTCGCTGTCGATGGTCGAGGCCTGCAAGTGAGCCTCGCTGGTGATCTTGTCGGCTGTCGCGCGAGCCGTACTGAGCAGCGCGTCAGCCTCACGCTCAGCGTTGCGGACGTGGGAGTCGGCGAACCGCTGCGCCAGGGCGACGAACTCGCCGGGCCCGGAAGCCGGCGATGTCCTGCCCTGCCTCGCCTCCCGGGCATGCGCCAACTCGGTCCGGAGGTCACGAGTGTGCTGGTCGATTCCCGCCAGCTCCCTCGTGAGCCGGCCCAGGCGCGCCATGAGGTCGTCGACCGAAGGACCGCAGTGCCGAGCCTGCGCGCGCAGCTCCCGGTTCTCCGATTGCAGGCGGGTGAACTCCCGCTCCGCCTCGGTCAGAAAGGCGTCGACCTCGTCCCCGTCGTAGCTTCGCCGGTGCGAGGCCGCGGCCGTGAACACCACGTCCCGAATATGTGCCGAAGTAAACGAAGATTTCTTTTTCGTGGGCCCGGGCGCGGATGCCTTCACCATGCCGTTCCCAGCGTCGGCAACACGTGCGGACATACCGATACGGCGGTTTTGGATCGCTCGTCGTGGTCGGCTCTCGGCCTCACTGTTGTGGCTCCCGGATCGTATTCATAAAGGTCGTCATGTCCCTGTTGTGTGACGTCGCCGAGTGAGTCGACGGGGGCGCCGTCCCGGCCACCTTCAGGACCTTCAGCAGGCAGTACGCGGCGGACTGAGCTTCGGATCAACGATTGCGGCAGATCTGCCGTGCTGGGTGCGGCAGCGACGCAATCTCGACGGCGATCTCATTTACGGACAGGTTTATTTCCTGTAGTTGTCCCACCTGGGCCATCGGCCGTGACGTAATAAGGAGCCGCTGCGGCGATCGACAATGCGAGGCGATGGCATTCGCGGGCGACCGTTCGATACCGATCAAGACGCCCGCCGACGTGCTCCGTATGGACTACTGCACCGGGCGAGGCCGCGCCGGGACTCTGGGGGCGAACGGTGCTGCCACGACGGTCGGCGCGGGAAGCGAATCATCCGTACCGGAGCATTCGCAGTGAGATGAATCGCTGCCGGTGTCCTGCCGGTCACGGTAGATTGCCCGGCAGGTGTGCCGGGAAGCCTGGTCGGCGATGTCATCGTCGTGCGCTGCTGAAGGAGACCTGTGACCGGAACACCGCCTCGCCCGGCCCGTCCACTGTTCAGCCGGGGCTCCTGGCCGGAAGTCAGCCGCATCGGCGACATTCTGCGCACTGAGACCGTCGGGGGCGCCCTACTGCTCGGTGCCGCGGTGCTGGCGCTGGTGTGGGCCAACTCGCCGTGGTCTGCGGCGTACCAGGATCTTGTCGCCTTCAAGGTCGGCCCGCACGCCCTGCATCTGGATCTGACCCTGGCGCAGTGGGCGGCGGACGGACTGCTGGCGATCTTCTTCTTCGTGGCCGGTCTGGAGCTGAAACGCGAGTTCGTCGCCGGTGACCTCCGCGATCCGCGGCGGGCGGTGATGCCGGTCGCGGCCGCGCTGGGGGGCATGGTCGCCCCGGCGCTGATCTACGTCGCGATCAACGCGGGTACGGCAGGCGGCGCGTTGTCCGGCTGGGCGGTGCCGACCGCCACCGACATCGCGTTCGCGCTGGCCGTGCTTGCGGTGATCTCCACGCATCTGCCGTCCGCGTTGCGAACGTTCCTGCTGACCCTGGCCGTGGTCGACGACCTTCTCGCCATTCTGATCATCGCCGTCTTCTACACCAGTTCCCTGCAGGTGTTGCCGCTGCTGGCAGCGCTGGTCCCGCTCGGGCTGTTCGCGGTGCTGGTGCAACGCCGGGTGCGCTCGCCGTGGCTGCTGCTGCCGCTTGCGGCGTTGACCTGGGGCCTGGTGCACGCCTCCGGGATCCACGCCACGGTCGCCGGTGTGCTGCTGGGGTTCATGGTTCCGGTGCTGCGCCGTGACCACCGATCCGGGCCGGGACTGGCAGAGCGGTTCGAGCACCGGTGGCGGCCGTTGTCGGCCGGGTTCGCGGTGCCGGTCTTCGCGTTCTTCGCCGCCGGTGTCTCCGTGGCCGGCGCCGGTGGTATCGGGGCGGCGTTGCGGGATCCGGTCACGATCGGCATCGTCGCCGGCCTGGTCGTCGGCAAGACCGTCGGCGTGCTCGGGGCGACGTGGCTGGTCCAGCGGTTCTCCCGAGCTTCCCTCGGCGACGGCGTGTCCTGGTGGGATGTGCTCGGTCTGTCGTTGCTGGCGGGCATCGGGTTCACCGTGTCGCTGCTGATCGGTGAGCTCGCCTTCGGCGTAGGCAGCGAGAAGGACGAACACGCTCGCCTCGGCATCCTGGCCGGGTCGCTGATCGCCGCGGTGCTGGCCACCCTCGTGCTGCGGGCCCGCAACCGCCACTACCGGCTGATCTGCGCGGCCGAGGAGGTCGACGCCGACGCCGACGGCGTTCCCGACGTCTACGAGCGGGACATGGAGGAACGCTGATCTCCGCCGGGCACTGTCGCTTACGGAGCTGACAGGCGTACGGTGGGGACAGGTGTGCCGGGAAGTCTGGTCGGCGGTCATATCCGTACGACCGTGAAGGACTCCCGTGATGAGCGAGATCGCGCTGCGCGCTGCCGGCCTGACCAAACGGTATGGGCGGTTCACCGCCCTCGACGACCTGTCCCTCGAGGTGACCGCGGGTGAGGTGTTCGGGTTCCTGGTTCCGAACGGCGCCGGTAAGTCCACCACCATCCGCCTCCTGCTCGGCCTGGCCCGCCCCACCGCGGGCCGGGCATGGGTGTTCGGCGTCGGTGCCGCGGACGTGGCACGCGCGCACCGGCTGCTGGCGTACGTACCGGCGGATGTCGCGTTGTGGCCCCAGCTGACCGGTGCGGAGATCCTGCACCTGCAGGCGTCCACCGGCCCCGGCGTCGACGCGGCCTACCGCGCGGAACTCGTCGAACGGTTCGCCCTCGACGCGTCGAAGCCGGCCCGCACCTACTCGACGGGGAACAGGCAGAAGGTCGCGCTGATCGCCGCGTTCGCCACCCGGGCTCCACTGCTGGTGCTGGACGAGCCGACCAGCGGCCTGGACCCGCTCATGGAACGCGAGTTCCGCACCGCCGTCGCCGTGGCCCGCGACCGGGGACAGACCGTCTTCCTCAGCTCGCATCAGCTGGCCGAGGTGGAGGCGGTGTGCGACCGGGTCGCGATCATGCGGTCGGGCCGGCTGATCCAGGTGGCGCCGATCCATGAGTTGCGAGGCCTGCATCGCTCCGAGGTCACCCTCACCTACACCGGAACACCACCGGTCCTGGCTACGGTCGCCGGTGTCAGCCAGGTGCAGACGGCGGGGGAGGGGCGTCTGCGGTTCACGTTGACCGGGCCACCTTCGGCGGCGCTTCAAGCGCTGGCGGCAGCCGACATCACCGGCCTGGCGGTACGGGAACCGAGCCTGGAGGAGATCTTCCTCGACTACTACGGCACCGGCAGCACCCGATGACCGCCACGACAGCGACCACTGTCACCGGCACGGCGCTCTCCGCCGGTCCGCCATGGATGATGACCCGGCTGGCGCTACGGCAGGTCCGCCGGGGCGCTCTGATCGTCATCGCTCTGGCCGCGGGCATGCCGGCTCTGGTCGCGGCCACCTACGCCGGTGTCATGGCCGACCCGGCCGCCGCCGGCAGCCTGCAGTCCCTGGCCGGGAACCCGGCGATTCGTACCCTGTTCGGCGAGCCGGTCGCGCTGGACCAGGCGGGCGGGTTCACCGTCTGGCGGGTCGGCACGGTCGTGGCCGTCCTGCTCGGTGCGTGGGCGATCCTGGCCACCAACGGCATCACCCGTGGTGAGGAGGACGCCGGCCGCTGGGATGTGCTGCTCGCCGGCCGGATCACCCTACGCACGGCCGTGGCGCGGCACGTCATGATCGTCATGGCCGTCGCGTCCGCCGCCGGAAGCGGAGTCAGCGCGGTGCTGCTGGCCGCCGGCACCGCACCGGCCGGAGCACTGATCCACGGGGCGGGGATCGGTGTGCTCGGAATGTACTTCGCCGCCGTGGCAGGCCTCGCCGCCCAGGTGTTTCCCGCCCGGCCGACGGCGACCGGGGCCGCGGTCGCGGTACTCGGCGTCGGACTGCTGACGCGGATGATCGGCGACGGCGTCACCGACCTCAGCTGGCTGCGGTGGCTGTCCCCGTTCGGGTTGCTCGCGCTCAGCAGCCCGTACCACCAGGACCGGATCCTGCCTCTGCTGGTCCTGCTCGCCGCCACACTGCTGGTGGCCACCGCCATGCTGGCGGCAGCCGGCCGGCGTGACGTGCGCGGCGGGCTGGTGGCGGCGAGCCCGAGCCGGCCGCCCCGGCTCCGGCTGCTCGGAAGCGTCGAGATGTTCGCCCTCCGCCGCCTGCTACGCCCTCTGTCGGGATGGGCCCTCGGGATCGGCGCCTACTACTTGCTGATCGGCATGACCGCTGTGTCGGTCACCGACTTCCTCGCCGGCGATCCCGCCCTGGCCGACGGGGCCGCCGAAGCCGGCTTCGGCGACATCGGCGCGGTCAAAGGGTTCACCGCGACCCTCTTCGCGATCCTTGCGCTTCCCGTCGGCGGGTTCACGGCGGTCCGGATGGCGGCCTTCGTCGCCGCCGAAACCGACCGCCGGTTGACGATGCTGGCGGCCCAGCCGGTCGGCAGGCTACGCCCGCTGGGCGCTGAGATGCTGGTGACAGCCGCCGGTGCCGTCGTCCTCGTCACGGTCGCCGGCGTGGTCACCTGGTGCGGAGTCGTCGTGGCCGGCGGCGACCTCAGCCTTCTCGCCGCCGTACAGGGCGCCTGGAATCCACTGCCCATCATCTTTCTCAGCCTCGCCGCGGCGGCTCTTGCCGTCGGCTGGGCGCCCCGAGCCGTCGCCGTCGTGGGCTCACTGCCCGCGACCGGCGGGTTCCTGCTGCTGGTGATCGCCGAGAGTGTCGACGCGCCGGACCGGGTGCGTGACGTCTCACCTTTCGCGCATCTCGCGCCGGTTCCCCTGCAGAACGCCGACTGGCCCGCGACGGCCGTCATGACGGGACTCGCCGTCGTCATGGCCGCCGCCGCGGCGGCGGGCTACCGCAGGCGTGACCTTTGCGTGTGACGGGCGGACATTTGTTGCCTATGCAACCCAGTTGCACCCGCCGGACTGATCAGCAGGCGCAGCGGCCGAACGATCATTGAGGGCTGTGCGAGACCGTTGTACTCCGAACCGTTCGCGGGCTGCGGCCCTCGTGGCGGCTGTCCTGGCGGGTGGCATCTGTCTCTCCGCCGTGCCCTCGCACGCGGCGGTGGCCGCAGCGCCGGAGCCGCAACTGACCGTCGAAGCACAGGCCGGAATCCTCGCGGGGAACGTGCTTGGAACCGGCACGGCCGCGGAGGCGTACCAGAACCGGCTCAACGGCGCGTTGCAGAAGATGCTCGACGCGGTGGTCGGCCCCGGCCGTGCCGTGGTCACCACCGTCGCGGAGCTCGATCTGGACCAGGTCGAGACCGTCAGCACCACCTACGCTCGGGACCCGGCGGCGGGCGCGCTGTCGGAGCGGCTCAGCAGCAGGTCCTACACCGGCGGCGACGGCAGCACCCGCTATCGGAGCAGCAGCACGGTACGTACCAACGCACTCGATTCTGTTCGCGAGACCCGCCGTAACGCCCCCGGCAAGGTCAAGAGGCTGAACGTCGCCGTGCTCGTCGACGCCACCGCGGGCCGGGACATCGACCTGGCCCAGTTGGAGGAATTCGTCAGCGTGGCGGCCGGTGTCGAAACCGGTCGCGGTGACACGGTCGCGGTCGCCGCGATGCCGATGCAGCCGGTCGCGGCGGACACCGCGACGAACACCCCCGCGGAATCCGGTACGGCCTTGGCATCCGGCGCCGTGCCGGCCCTGTTCGCCGGCGCGGTGGCCCTTCTCGTTCTGATCATGGTGGCGGCTGCCCGGCGCTACCGGAGGCGCGAGACGCGGACGGCGGTGCAGCGCGCTCACCTGCCCCGGGTTCTCGCCGCGATGGAAGAGCACCGCCCGGTCGTGGCCACCGCCGCTGTCGCCGTTCCGGGGCCCGGCGAAGGCCGCCCCGACGGCGTCGAGCGGCAGCGCCAGATCGGGCAGCTCGCCGGTCACGACCCCGGACAGGCCGCGGCCGTGCTCCGAGGCTGGACCGACTCCGGCCGGTGACGCGACGCAGACCAGGCAGGACGCGAGGAAGCGCCGCGGCACCCGTCGGCCGGGAAGAGGTGATCAGGAGGCGGGGAGCAGGTCGGCGAGCAGCACCTCGATGCGGGCCTTGATCTCGTCGCGGATCGGGCGGACCGAGTCGACGCCCTTGCCGGCGGGGTCCTCGAGTTTCCAGTCCTCGTAGCGCTTGCCGGGGAAGACGGGGCAGGCGTCGCCGCAGCCCATGGTGATGATGGCGTCGGACTCCTTGGCGGCGTCCCAGGTCAGCTTGGTGGGGGTCTGGTCGGTGATGTCGATGCCGACCTCCTTCATCGCCTCGACCGCGGCCGGGTTGATGGTCTCGGCGGGCGCGGATCCGGCGGAGCGGACTTCGACCTTGTCGCCGGCGAGGTGGCGCAGCCAGCCGGCGGCCATCTGGGAGCGGCCGGCGTTGTGGACGCAGACGAACAGGACGGTGGGCTTGGTGTCGCTCATGATTCGTGGCTTCCTTGAGGGTGGGTGGTGAGCTGGGGGTGCGGGGTCGTGGCCCGGGCGGCGCGGACGCCTCTGCCGGTGGCGGCCGCGAGCAGCGCCGGGAGGCCGGTGCTCATGCGCGGCGGGCCGGGTCCGTGTCCTCGTGCGGGACCACGACGGCGTCGGCGTTGTCGCCGGCGTGCGGGTACAACGCCACGACGAGGCCGACCCCGATCAGCAGGCCGACAAGTTGCGCGACGACGAATCCGGGCACCGAGGCCGGGGCGATGCCGGCGAAGGTGTCGGTGAAGGCGCGGCCGATGGTGACCGACGGGTTGGCGAAACTCGTGGACGAGGTGAACCAGTAGGCGGCGCCGATGTACGCGCCGACCGCGGCCGGTGCAACTGAAGCCCGGCCCGACCGGCTCAAGGCGAAGATCAGCAGGAGCAGGCCCACGACGGCGACGATCTCGCCGAGCCACAGGTTTCCGGCGGCGCGTTCCTTCGTCGAGAAGGTCACGGCGGTCAGGTCGAACATGAGGTTCGCCAGGATCGAGCCGGCGACGGCTCCGAGGGTCTGCGCGACGGCGTACCCACCGAGGTCCTTGATCGTCAGGCCGGTGCCGGAGCGGCGGCCGAGGAACCAGTCGGCGGCCGACACCACCGGGTTGAAGTGGGCGCCCGAAATCGGGCCGAAGGTCAGGATCAGCGCGCCGAGGGCGAACGCGGTGGCGACCGAGTTCTCCAGCAGTTGCAGGCCGACGTCGTCCGGTGACAGTTCGACCGCCATGATGCCGGAGCCGACGACGGCGGTGACCAGCAGCGCGGTGCCGAGGAACTCGGCGAGCAGCCGCCGCCACAAGGTGATCTGGTGCATGAGGTGGTGTGACTCCGGGTGTTGTCGATGGAGGCGGGCTGAGCCGGCGGGGATCGCGAGCTGGTCGGGCGGGCGGTGCGGGTGGCGTCGGAGGCCGCCGCGGATCGGGTGGATCCGCGGGTGGGACGAACTGTCGCCGGGGTCAGCCATGGTCGGCTCCCGGGCTGAGGGCGGGCGCGATCCGGTCGATGCGGCCGGCGAGGTCGGTGTAGGCGGCCTCGAACGCCTCGTCGGTGTCGACGCGGGCGGGGTCGGGCACGGACCAGTGGAGCCGGGGCCGGATCGGGCCGGTGAGGTCTTCATGGGCGTTGTCGCAGACAGCGATGATCAGATCGCCGTCGTGGATGACGTCGTCGACGTGGCTGGTGCCGGTCGGGTCGAGCGCGAGACCGTGCTCGTGAGCGACACGGACGGCCCGGGGGTGCACCCGCTGGGCGGGCACGGTGCCGGCGGAAGCGACTTCGCCGCCGATGCGGTGGCGCCACAGGGCGGCGGCAAGCTGCGAGCGGGCCGAGTTGTGGGTGCAGACGAACACCACCCGTTCCGCGCTGTCCAGCCGGGGTGCGGTGAGTGAGGACAGCACGCCGGGGACGAGACGCAGGTAGGTGCGGCGGCGGTCGCCCTCCGAGCGGGTCCGCACGAGCAGGCCGGCTTCCTGCAGCACCTTCACGTGGTGAGCGACGAGGTTGGTCGGCATGCCGAGGTCCGCGGAGATCTCGCCGGGGGAGGCGTCGCCGAGGGTGAGCGCGTCGACGATCGCGAGGCGGGCCGGGTCGCCGAGGGCGGCGTGCACTCGGGCCCGCGCCTGCAGCGAAAAAGCTTCAGCATTCATTGACTCAATGATCGCTGAGGCACATCGGCTTGGCAAGCGAACGGGAGGTGAACGCTGCTGTCCTCGGCGGGAGGACGGCAAATGGGACTGGACTAACTTATGGCGAGGCTGCTGGTCTGTGCCTGCCCTTCACCCAGGATCCTGGAGCGCCCGCCATGAAGTTCACCGTCTCGACAGAGATCGCTCTGCCGCGGGAAAGGGTGGCTCAGCTGCTCGCCGACCCGGCGCACCTGCCGATGTGGCTGCGAGGCCTCGTGCTGCACGAGCCGCTGAACGGAATGCACGGACAGGTCGGTACCAAGTCGCGTGTGGTGTTCCGGACGGGGCGGCAGGAGATGGAGTGCACCGAGACCATCACCCGCCGGGAGCCGGCGGACCTGCACGGGATTCCGAGTGGGAGCATCGTCTACTTCGAGCGCGAGATCGTTGCCAAGGGCATGTGGAGCGCCGCGCGCGAGCGGCTGACCGAAGCCGGGCCGGAGACGACACTGTGGGTGAGCGAGAACGAATACCGGTTCAGCGGCCTGCTGATGCGGTTGGTGGGCCTTCTGATGCCCGGCTCCTTCCGCAAGCAGACGCGACAGCACATGCAGGACTTCAAGGCATTTGCCGAGTACGGAACGGACGTCCGCGAAGCGAGGGGCTGACCTGCCCGCCGCTTTTCAGGGAGTAGTGGCGGAGCCGATGGTGAGCAGGCCGGCGAGCTGGCGCATGATGCCGGACCGGGCCCGGTAGTACACCCAGCTGCCGCGGCGCTCGGCGTCGACCAGACCGGCTTCGCGCAGCGTCTTCAGGTGGTGCGAGATGGTCGGCCCGGACAGCTCGAACGCCGGCGTCAGGTCGCATACGCACGCCTCGCCGCCGGGCGCGGACGCGATCATCGACATCAGCTGCAGCCGTACCGGATCACCTAGTGCCTTGAATGCCGGTGCGAGCACCGCGGCGGTCTCCGCCGGGATGCGGCTCTCTGCCAGCGGCGGGCAGCACGGTTCGTCCGCGGTCAGGTCGATGAGCGTGAGCGGTGCGGCTGATTTCGGCATGCGTCTAGGTTGACAGTTATCTAAACCGCGTGCAACTCTGTGTTTCGAGAAACATCGAATTCGACAGCCGTCGAGACGAGCGGTGCGGGGTTCGCTGAACCGCCCACCGGCCCGGCCGCACGCATGCGACGAAGGAGCACGACGATGAGCGACAACACCAGCACGACCCCGGTTGCCGGCGGCTGCTGCGGCAGCCCCGCGCAGGCCGCCCTCACTCTGCCGGACCCGGCCGCCGAGGCGAGCGGCCCGTGTTGCGGGACGACCACCGAAGCCGAGCAGGCCGGTTCCTGCTGCGGTGCCGCCGCCAAGCGGGAGGCCGTCGCCGCCGGACAGGGGTGCTGCGGATGATCAGTCCATCGGACCGCCCCGAGGTCGCCACCGTGACTGCGCTGTGCCGCCTGATCACGGCAACCGCATGGGTCCCTGCCACCGCACCGGCTATCGTTGATCGGCGATGAACGATGATGGATGTGATGGTAAATGGCCGAGCTGTTGAATCGGGCTGTCGCGGAGGAGTACGCGTCGTGGTTCCGGGCGCTGGCCGATCCCTCGCGGGTGCAGATCGTGGAGTACCTGGCTCGCCAGGACCGCCCGATGTCGGTCGGCGAGATCGTCGCCGCGGTGGGGCTGGCCCAGTCGACGGTCTCCCAGCATCTGAGGATCCTCACCGAGGTCCGGTTTGTGCTGGTGGAGCCGGTCGGCAACGCCCGCCACTACCGGATCAACACCCGCTGCGTCGACTGCTTCCCCTCCGCCGCCGACGTCGTGATGGGCAGGCCCGCACCGCAGGCGACCGGGGGCTGCGCATGAACGGCATCAGCATCCGCCCGATGCGTGCCACCGACGCCCCGGCCGTACTGGCGATCTATCAGGCCGGGCTCGACAGCGGCGACGCGAGCTTCGAGGTCACCGCGCCTGCCTGGGAGACGTTCGACAGGACGAGACTGCGCGCCCACCGGCTGGTGGCGGTGGACGGCGCCGGCGCGGTGCTCGGCTGGGTCGCCGTCTCGCCGGTCTCCGCCCGCCCCGTCTACGCCGGGGTCGTCGAGCACTCGGTCTACGTCGACCCGGCCACGCGAGGGCGTGGCGCCGGGCGGGCGCTGCTCCAGGCATTGATCGCGTCGACCGAGTCCGCCGGGATCTGGACCATCCAGTCCGGGGTGTTCCCGGAGAACACCGCCAGCCTCGCCCTGCACACCGCATGCGGCTTCCGCGTCGTCGGCGTCCGTGAACGCGTCGGCCGCCATCCGGGCCGACCCGGCCGGTGGCGTGACGTCGTCCTCCTCGAACGCCGCAGCCCGCACATCGACTGAGCCTTCCTCCCGCCCGGCCGTGGGCGGATCCCACTCCATTGCTTAGACATTCATCAAGACAGGGGTTCTCTCGTGACCAGCACTTTCCCGGAACTGCCCGTCGTGGTCATCGGCGCCGGCCCGGTCGGGCTCGCCGCCGCCGCCCACCTGAGCGAACGGGGTCTGCCGTTCCTCGTCCTGGAATCAGGCGACGGTCCCGCCGCCGCGGTCCGTGACTGGGGGCACGTACGGCTGTTCTCGCCGTGGCGGTTCAACATCGACCCCGCCGCCGCCCGGCTGCTCGACCACGCCGGATGGGTCCGGCCCGATGACGACAAGCTGCCCACGGGCGCCCAGCTCGCGGCCGACTACCTGCAGCCCCTGGCCGACCTGCCCGCGATCAAGCCGAACCTCCGGTACGGGGCGCGGGTCACCGCGGTCACCCGGCTCGGTCTCGACCGGGTCCGTAGCCTCGGCCGCGAAACCACCCCGTACCTGATCCGTCTCGCCGGCGGTGAGGACGTCCTGGCCCAGGCCGTCATCGACGCCTCGGGCACCTGGGGCACCCCGAACGTGCTGGGCGCCTCCGGCATCCCCGCGCACGGCGAGACGGGCGCGGCCGGGTTCGTCGAGTCCGCTCTGCCGGACGTGCTCGGGCGTGACCGTGACCGGTTCGCGGGCAGGCACACCCTGGTAGTCGGCGCGGGGCACTCCGCCGCCAACACCCTGCTTGCCCTCGCCGAACTGGCCGAGCAGGCGGCGGGCACCCGCGTGACCTGGGCAATCCGCGCGACCAGCCCGGCCCGCACCTACGGCGGCGAGTCCGCCGACGCGCTGCCCGCCCGCGGCGCCCTCGGCTCCCGGCTGCGCGAGCACGTCCAGAACGGCGCGATCACGCTGCTCACCGGCTTCTCCGTGGACCGGGTCACCGCCGGCGGTGACCAGGTGACGGTGTCCGACGGCGAACGCGCGATCACGGTCGACCGGATCGTGTCCGCGACCGGCTTCCGGCCCGACCACACCATCGCCGGCGAACTGCGCCTCGACCTCGACCCGATCCTCGGCTCGACCCGCGCCCTGGCGCCGCTGATCGACCCGAACGAGCACTCCTGCGGCACCGTCCCGCCGCACGGCATCGACGAGCTCACCCACCCCGAACCCGGCTACTTCGCCATCGGCGTCAAGAGCTACGGCCGGGCGCCGACGTTCCTGCTCGCCACCGGCTACGAACAGGCCCGCTCGGTGGTCGCTGCGCTGGCCGGGGACTGGGAAGCCGCGCGTGACGTACAGCTCGACCTGCCGGAGACCGGCGTCTGCAACAGCAACCCGGTCGCGAACGACGACACCATCGCGGCCGGCGGCGGCTGCTGCGGCGCCCCGGCCGCCGCCGCGGAGCCGGCCGGGCGGGGACTGGCCACCGGCATCGCCGGCGGGCTGCTCACCGCACCGCTCAACCTGATCACCCTCGGCGACAAGCCCGCCGCAGGACAGACCGGCTCCTGCTGCTGACCGGCGTGACCACCACGAACCCGCCGGCCGCCGACCGCGGCCGGCGGGTGTTCCACGGGTGGTGGATCGTCACCACCTTCGCCATCACCCAGACGATCGGCTACGGCAGCCTCTACTACGCCTTCGCTGTCCTGCTCCACCCCGTCGCCACCGATCTGCGGACCTCGCCGGCGGTGGTGACCGGCGCGTTCACCACCGCGATCCTCGCCCAGGCCGTGGCGGCCGTGCCCGTCGGCAGATGGCTCGACCGGCACGGCGGCCGCGCCCTGATGACCACCGGAGCCGTCCTCGGCGCCGGCATGCTGATCGCCTGGTCGCAGGTCCGTACGGCCGGTCAGCTGTATCTGATCTTCGCCGGGCTCGGCGTCGCGATGGCGATGGCGCTCTACGAGGCCGCCACCCCGGTCCTGGTGTCCTGGTTCGACGCCACCCGCCGGCCGAAGGCGATCCTCGGCATGATCGTCGTCGCCGGGTTCGCCAGCACCATCTTCATGCCGCTCACCGGCTGGCTCAACGACCGCCACGGCTGGCGCACCACACTGCTGATCCTCGCGGTCCTCTACGGGACCGTCGCCGTCCCGCTGCACCTGCTCGTCGTCCGTCGTCCCCCGGTTGCCGCCCGCGAGTCACGGCACAGCGCTTCCGCGTACCGCCGGACCCTGATCCGCGCCGCGATCCGGGACAGCCGTTTCTGGTGGCTGGCCGCCGCGTTCGTCGCCCACGCCGCCGCGATGACCACGATGACCGTTCACCTCGTCGGCTACCTGACGAGCCGGGGCCACCCGGCGACCTTTGCCGCTACGATCGCCGGCCTGCTCGGTGTCCTGTCGGTCACCGGCCGGCTCCTGCTCACCGCCACCGGCCGCCGGGTCCGCCTGCATCGCCTGGTCGCCGCCATCTTCGCGCTGCAAGCCGCCGCGGCACTCAGCCTGCCCCTGCTTGCCGGAACCCGCCCCGGTGCGATCCTCGCGGTCGTCGCGTTCGGGCTCGGCTTCGGCATCTCCAGCCTCGCCACCCCACAGCTGCTCGCCGACCGCTACGGCACGACCGCCTACGCCAGCATCGCCGGCACCCTTGCCGCGTTCGTCACCTTTGCCAAAGCCGGCGCACCCCTTGCCGCCGCGGGCCTGCTGAGCAGCTCCGGCGGCTACCTCGTCGCGCTGACGGCCATCGGCGGTGCCTGCCTGGTCGCCGCGGGTGGCATCCTGATCCGTGCGGCCACGCCCAGCCCGGCCGGCCGGTTCGGAGTCAAAGGGCGGGCACCGGCTTCGTACGAGCCAAGGCCACCGCCACCGGAACACACATCCCGTACATGACCAGGCCGTACGTCAGGACGGCCAGCACCACCGTCGGCGACACCGCGGCCGCGAAGAACAGGCCGAGCGTCAAGTTGCGTACCCCCGTCGTCATCGCCACCGCCCGCCGCTGCGGCACCGGCCCGATCCGCGACAGTCCCACCGGAGTCAGGCTCACGGCCACCAGCACCGCGACCACAGCGATACCCGCCCAGCCCACCTGCGGCAGGCGCCCGGCACCGGTGATCAGGAAATACACGACAAGACCGGCCAGCAGTACGTCGGCCACGCGCCGTGCCACCGGATGGACCCGCTCCGCGACCCGTGGCCGCGACCGGCGCAGCCACATCCCCACCGCCAGCGGCACCACCTGACCGAGCAGCCCACCAGCCACCACCAGCAGGCCCACCCCGCCCGCCGCGACCAGGCCCTGACCCGTGGCGGCAGCCCACACCGGCACCGCCACCAGCCCCAGCGGGGCGAGCAGCACCTGCAGTCCGGTGCTGACCGCCAGGTCCCCGCGAGCGTGCAGCGTCAGCAGCGCGCCGGTACCGCCTCCCGGGGCCGCTGCCGCAAGCACCACCCCGAGCGCCACGTCCGGAGTCAGCCGCGCCGCCACCACCAGAGCGACCGCCAGTCCGGGAAGGACGATCACGTTCGCCGCCGCCGCGACCGCCACCAGCCCGCGCCGCCGCGCCAGGGCACGGAAGTCGTCGATGGTCGCCGCCGTGCCGACCGCCAGCATCGACGCGACGAGCAGAACCGCGACCGCAGCCGTGCTCACCGTGCCGCCGCGACATGACGGCCCGCGCGGCGCAGCAGCCGGTCCAGCACGAACCCGGCGTCCCGGCCGGCACCACGCAGCGTCGCCGAGGCGAGACTGCGCTGGCGCTCCAACCCCACGAACCCCATCCCGGGGAGCACCGTCGACACCCCGCCGTCATGCAGCGGGACACCTGTCTCGCCGACGGCCCCGGTGCCGGTCAGGTACGGCAGATCCGGGCGGTAGCCGGTGGCCAGCACGACCACGTCCACCCGTTCACCGGTACCGTCGGCCCATACGATCCGGTCGCCGTCGAACCGCCGTGGGAACGGCCTGTGGTCCGGGTTGCCGGCGACGATGGCGGCCCGGTAACGGCCGTCGTCGATCACCGGCACCGTCCCGGACAGCAGCCGCGGCCCCCACCGGGAGGTGTCGAGTCCGGTGCGGGTCAGCCACCAGTGGAAGTCGCGGCCGAGGATCCGCTGCCGCTGGAACCGCAGCGGCCCGCGCGTCGTGATGCTCACCGTCGCCCGCCGGGCGAGTTCGGCCGCGATCTGCACCGCGGAGTTCCCGCCGCCGACCACGACCACCCGGGTTCCCGCCAGCTCATCGGGACGGCGGTACTCGGCGGCGTGCAGGACCCGGCCGGTGAACGACTCCAGGCCCGGCAGTGCCGGCCGGTACGGGGAGCCGAAACCGCCGCTCGCGGCGACCACCGACGCCGCCCGTACGACCGCACCGTCCGCCGTCGTGATCAGGAACCCGCCGTCGGTGGCGGTGACCTGCTGGACGCGGGCGCCGAAACGGACGTCCGCGTCGAGGGCTGCGGTGCGGGCGGTCAGGTAGTCGATGACCTCGTCACGCACCGGATACCGCTCCGGGTCGCCGGGGAACGGCATGCCGGGCAGGCCGGAGAACCGGGCGGGGGAGAACAGGGTCAGGCTGTCGTAGTAGGCCGGCCACGACCCGCCCGGCCCGGAGCCGGCGTCGAGCACCAGCGGGCGAAGCCCGCGCCGGGCCGCGACGTGGGCGGTGGCGAGACCGGACTGGCCACCACCGATGACGGCGAGGTCTACGAAGGTCATGTCGAGCAATGTATCGTCAGATCGGGAAATGACGAAATGATAGCTGGGAGAGACTGGTAGCCGATGACCATGCCCACACCGCTCGACAGTCCCGCCCAGGACTTCCTCAAGGCCCTCGCCAGCGAAACCCGCCAGCAGATCCTCATGCTGTTCGTCGGCGGCCGACAGCTCACCGTCGGCGAGGTCGCCACCGCCTGCGGTCTCGGCCAGTCCACCGCCAGCGAACACCTCGCCATCCTGCGCCGCGGCGGCCTGCTCACCTCCGCCCGCGACGGCAAACTCGTGCGCTACCGGGCCGACCCCACCGCCGTCGGTGCCCGCATCGCCGACCTCCAGGGGTATCTGGCCTGCTGCTGCTCGCCGTCACCGGCGGAGAACCCCACGGCTTGAGTCCCGGCCGTGGCCGGCATCGCGCGGGCAACCGCGGCGAGCGGTACGACGACGTCGCGGCGGCGGCGTTCCTCTCCGCGTCGTGATCCTCCGTGGCGTTCATGTCGTTGATGTCCTGCATGGCCTCGGTCATCAGCGGCGTGAGCTCGGTGTCGCGGATACGCTGCCACTCGGTGGTGGCGTTACGCCGGCTGGCCGGCAGAAGCTTCTCCTCGGCCAGTTGTGAGTAGGCAACGTAGTCGTCGAAGAGCTCCTCGATGGCCTCCGGGCCGGTGGCAGGCCCGCTGTTGCGGTAGTCGGTGAACGCTCCCTCGATGGCTTGCATATCGCCGGCGAGAGCCTGCTCGTACTTGGCCTTGGTCGCGGGATCCCGCGACACCGCATGGTTGACCACGGTCAACCGGGTCTGCAGAACTGCCGCGCGGAGCTCGCCGAGCGCGTCGATGCTGGCGACGTTACGGGTGTAGATCGTCTGGGCCGCCTCGCTGCCGGCGTGCATGCCCTGCAGGCCCACGATGCCCACGATCAGGGCCACCAGTGCGGCGAGAACGACCGTACCGAGGATTCTGACGTTGACGCTGAGGTCGCCGAACCGATGTGCCCGCGCCTCCGCCACTGGTGCAGCTGCCGTGCGTGTCGCGGCCGTGAACGAGGTTGCGGCAGGCAGGGCCGGGCACCCCCGTCGTACATCACTGGCGTCGAGGTGCCTCATGGCATCCGACGACGAGGTCGACAACAAGGCGGAAGAAGTCGGTGGCAAGGTCAAGGAGGCCGGACCGAGCAGGTCACCGCAGCCGGTCCCGGCCCGCCGCCACTCGGTAGCACCGCCGGCCTCGCCTCGCTGTGGCATGGCTTGCGGCGCAGTGCCGTCCGAGATTGCGGGCCTGGCCATGTGACAGCGGGTCCGGCACCTGTGTTTGCCAGTCATGCACTGAGGAAATAACCATCACCGTTGAGCGTGCTGGTCGTAACCCCTCCACCAGCATGACCATCGTGCGGGTTTGCTTACTGGCGGCCCTGGCAACCCGGTACGTCACGGGTGTCCGTAGCACATCAGACACTTCACGAAGGGCTCGTCATGTCGTTTCTCTGGGCCATCATCGCCGGTTTGATCATCGGTCTGATCGCACGTGCCATTCTGCCGGGCAGGCAGAACATCCCGATCTGGTTGACCATCATCCTGGGTGTGCTCGGCGCCGTCATCGGCAACGTCATCGCCACGGTGCTGGGAGTCGAGGACACCAAGGGCATTGACTGGATCCGCCACATCGTCCAGATCGCCGCAGCTGCCGGTTTGATCGCCGTCGTCGCCCCCCTGTGGGCCAAGCGCGTACGCCGGTAGGTGCCCACAGCACACCTGCACGGCTGAGGGGCAGAGCGGACGACCCGCCTGCCCCTCAGGCTTGTCCGCCGGCGCGCATGAATCGCCGTCAGGAGAGGGCCGGGCACATGGTCGTCGGGGAAATGGCGCTCACGTCGTGGGCGATCAGTCATGAATTCCGGGCTCGCGGTCATCGGCAGCGGCACCGGCGACGCGATCATCGGCGTCGTGAAGGCCCGGACGCCACCAAAGCAACCAGCTACGGTCACGCCGCCATCGCACGGCAGTTGATGACCGCGCCATCGCCACTGCCGGCCGGCGGCAGCACGCGCTGATCCGGGTGACGGGGCGAGAGAACCGCACCGTCACTCCAGCAGTCCTCGATGACACGGCATCCGGGCGGCCTGCCACGCCTGTCGGTATGCCCTCGACGATGCGGTCACAGTGTCGCGAGGACGAAGGACAGGACGAACCCGGCGGTGGTGCTCAACGCTACCAGAGGGCCGCCCTTCTCGTACGCCTCCGGCATCAGAGTGTCCGCCAGCGAGGCGAGCACGGCACCGGCGGCGAAGGCGAGCGGCAGTGACAGCGTCTCCGGCGCCGCGGACGACAGTGGCCCGGCCCCGACGACCACGGCCAGGGTCAGCAGCCCCGCACATGCCAGCCAGGTGCCGAGGATGAACGTCTGGGAACGGCCCTGTTCGCGCATGGAGGCACTGCCGACCAGCGCCTCCGGAAAGTTGGAGACGAAGATGGCCGCGAGCAGGGCCAGCCCGCCGGTGCCTTCGCCGAGCGACACCCCTAGCGCGACGTTCTCCGGAACACCGTCGAGGGTCACGGCGGCCAGCAGTGCCAGCCCGGCGGCGCCGGATGTAGACGCGGCCGACGGTGCCCGGTCCTGCGCGGCAGCGTCGACGTCGAGTTTCTCGCTGCCGTCGCTTTCTTTCCGTTTTCCCCGAGCCAACCGGTCGAGCCGGGAACTGAGCACGGTGAACACGACAGCACCGACGATCAGGCCGACTGCGGCGCGCCAAATTCCGCCGTGCTCGTAGGCGTCTTCGAACAACTCGAAGGAGAGCGCGGTGATCAGTGCGCCGGCCGCGAAGGCCAGCATTCCGGCGAGTACGGCCTTGGGCAGCCGATGCCTAGCACCTACCCACGCGCCGATGACCAGTGCACTCGAGGCGATGAGGCCGAATAGAAGTGCGTCCATAACTTCGGCCTTACCCACCGGACCTGCGATCGATACGAGAATCACACCCCTCCGCATAGCTGCCAATCGATGTATTGTGGGAGCGCTCCCGGATCGCATCCCCCACTCTGCTTGAGGAGCCGAAATGTCGCGACGTCGCCGTCGTACGGCCGCCCTGATGGCCGGTCTGCTCGCTCTGGTCTCGCCGGCGCTGGTATCGGCCTCGCCATCCGCCTCGGCGGCCGACGCATCCCGCACCCGGTCGGTACCACTCACCGAACTCACCGTGGTGTCCGAGCAGGTGGCCTACGGGCTGCAGCGCCCGATCGCCATCACCGGGCTGCCCGACGGCCGGATGCTGATCGCGGAGAAGGACGGCACGGTCCGCGCCTACCACCCCGACACCGGTCTCGCCGCCGAACCGGTGCTCGACCTGAGCGCCCGGATCGAGACGAACGACAACGAGCGGGGCCTGCTCGGCATCACACCCGCACCGAACTTCGCGCGCACCGGCATGCTGTACGTGTCCTACACGAGCCGGCCGGCCGGCGCGCTCACCCTGGCGCGACTGCCCATCGGCAATCCGGACCGGCTGCAGGTGCTGCTCACCCAGGAACATGCCGAGTACGGCAACCACAACGGCGGACAGGTCGCGTTCGGCCGCGACGGCTACCTCTACTGGTCCACCGGCGACGGCGGCCACGCGAACGACCCGTTCAAAGCAGGCCAGGACCTCAGCACGCTGCTCGGCAAGATCGTGCGGATCGATGTCAATCGCGCCTGCGGGGCCAAGCCCTACTGCGTACCGGCCGGCAACCCGTTCATCCGCAAGCCCGGCGCCCGGCCCGAGATCTGGCTCTACGGGCTGCGCAACCCCTGGAAGTTCTCCGTCGACATCGACAACTCGCTGTGGATCGGCGACGTCGGCCAGGGCCTGGTCGAGGAGGTCAACCACATCCGCCCCTGGCAGGGCGGCGCGAATCTCGGCTGGTCCTGCAAGGAGGGCACCCCGGTGTTCGACCCGGAGCAATGCCGGGCGGGCGTACGGTACGTCGACCCGGTCTTCGAGTACGAGCACTACATGACCGAGGGCTGTTCGGTGACCGGCGGCGTGGTGTACCGGGGCTCCCGGACCCCCGCGGCCCGGGGTACGTACTTCGCGAGCGACTACTGCTCGACCGTCGCCTTCGCCGTGCGCCCCAAGCCCGGAGGCGGCTACGAGTCCGCCACGATCGGCAACTTCCCCATCCAGCCGACCGCCTTCGGCACCGACGTGCACGGAGAGCTGTACGTGCTCAGCGACCTGCCGGGATGGTTGAGCCGGGTGCGGATCGAGCATGTCCCGCCGGCCTCCGGTGAGGTGACGGGGAACCGCTGAGCCTCCCGCCGGGTGCTTCGGGCGTGGCGGTCACGGACTCTGGACACGCCGGATCCGGGCTGGCACGCTCACCTGGTGCGCGACGACAACGGAGCCGGACGGAAGCCGGTGACCGGCGATGCCGTCGTCATCGGCGCGGGAATGGCGGGCCTGGCGGCCGCGCGGGTGCTGGCGGACCGGTTCGCCCGGGTGACGGTCCTCGACCGGGACACCCTGCCGGCCGGAGCCGAGAGCCGCCGGGGCGTACCGCAGGGGGCGCATCCCCACGCCCTGCTGGCGGTGGGACGTACCGCGCTGGAGAAGCTGTTTCCCGGCCTGACCGACGAGTTGGTCGAGTCGGGCGCGCGGTGGATCGACGTGGTCCGCGACGCCATCGTGTGGCAGCTCGACGGCCATCGGGTCCGCGCCGACAGCGGCATCGAGGTGCTCTGCATGAGCCGGCCCCTGCTGGAGAGCTGCGTGCGGCGCCGGTTACTGACCATGCCCAACGTGGAGGTCCGCGCGGACACGGCCGTCGCGGGCCTGGCCGGCCAAGCCGGCGAACGGGTGACCGGGGTGGAACTGGCCGACGGCGGAAAGCTGCCGGCCGACCTGGTCGTCGACGCCAGCGGTCGCGGCAGCCGCTCCGACAGCTGGCTGCGCGACCTGGGGTTCCCGGCCGCGCCGGAGTCGGTGATCACCATCCGCATGCACTACACCACCCGCCTGGTCCGCGGCCGGTTCGACCGCCTGGGTGGCCCCGGCGTGCTCGTGGCAGCGGAGAGCCCGCCCGGCCAGCGGCGGTACGGCGCCGCCTTCCCGGTCGAAGGGGACGGATGGTTCGTGACCCTCGGCGGCTACCACGGTGACCGGGCCCCGACCGACCCCGAGGGCTTCCAGCGATTCGCCGACGAACTGCCGGAGTCGTCGATCGCCGAGCTCCTGCGCGGTACCGAACCGTTGAGCGACCCGGTCGGCTACTCCTTTCCGACCAGCCGCCGGCGCCACTTTGAACGGATCCGCCTGGTTCCCGCCGGCTACGTCGCGGTCGGCGACGCTCTGTGCAGCTTCAATCCGGTGTACGGCCACGGCATGACCGTCGCCGCGCTGGAGGCGATCACGCTGGGGGAGTGTCTCGACCGGAGTGACTCCACCGATGCGCAGCTGGCCCGTGACTTCTACCGTCGCAGCGCCGGCCTGATCGCCGTGGCCTGGGACATGGCAGCCTCGGCCGACTTCGCCTATTCCGGCACGACCGGACCACGGCCACGCGGCCTGGCCGTGACGCATTGGTACCAGCGCCGTGTCGTGCGGGCCACCCACGTCTCCGCCGAGGTGGCCGAAGCAATCCTCCGCGTGCAGCACCTGATCGAACCCGCGACGATCCTGCTGCGGCCCACGATGGTGGCCAAGGTCCTCCGCGCCGCCCGTCAGGCTCGCCTCGCCCGGGACGCTCAGGTGCGCGGCTGATCCGTACCGTCGGCCGGGCCTCACCGCCTGACCCGACATGACCGCACCGGCCAGCCTCTTTCGCCCACCCGCTGCGGCGGAGCGGTGCGGCGGATCAGGTGCCGGAGTGAAATCTGAAGCCGTCGAATGAGCTTCCGTTGTTGCGTACGACAATGGTGATCCGCCTCTCGGGCGAGCGCAGCCTGACGCTCTTCTCGCCCGTCACGAAGGAACGCGATTCCGGTTGCCCGCGAATCCGCTCAAACCGTAGGCGCAGGTGTGCCGCCTCGGATCTGTGCATTCCGTATCACTTCCCATCGGCCGCAAGAGATCGAATCAGTCGAACCATTCGGCTCGCCGACGATTCCCTGTATCGGTACCAGCCACGACATTGGCGCAGCCGGGGGTACGGCGGCACGACACGACCCATCGCGCCGCTGCCGCACACGTGGCCTGGCCTCGCACGTATACCAACATCGCCGCCAGGTAAACCTGGCGTTCGGAACCCGCGCAGCGCATCGGTGCTCCAATCCCGGTTGCCCCCGAGGGCCGACTCTGGACCGCATGCGCCTGTTTCGCTGATTAGGAAGACCGATCATCCGACCTCATGCTCAGCTATCCGGTGTCATAAAAGAAGCGCCGAGAAAGGTATGACATGAGCAAGGCAACACGGAGGCTGACCACTGCCGGAATCGGAATGCTTGCGGGGGCAGCATTCGGAATGGGCCCCGCGAACGCGGCCCTCCACAATCCGCCTCCCGACATTCCCAAAGATTTCCTCTCGCAACTCGGTGGCGGTGGGGCATGTGAGGCGATGAATGATCTCGGCTCACGACTCGGTCTCTGGATGACCCACGACTGCGGAGCCGCGCCCAGCACCACCCGAAGCATCTCCATACTCCTGGTGGAGTATCGGGAGCACGGCCCGCAACAATCGCAGGGCGGCTCCGGTCAGCAGCCACAGCCCGGTACGTCGACGCCCGGCACGACAACGCCGGCCCCTGTGGACGTTCAGAATCCGATCGGCACCGGTGGCTCCCCGGACACGGGCAACGCACCCGACACCGGTGGTACGCCTCCGACCGCCGACACGGGCGGCTCTCCGGACACAGGCGGCACACCCGGTACCGGCGGCACGCCCGGTACGGGAACCGCGCCGGGCACCGGAACCGCGCCGGGCACCGGAACCGCGCCGGGCACCGGAACCGCGCCGGGCACCGGCGATGCACCTGATGCCACTGCAGGTGGTACGCCTGGCACCACCACTACGCCGGGCGCTGGTGATGCGGGTGCTGGTGGTGACACGGGCGCTGGTGATGCGGGTGCTGGTGGTGACACGGGCGCTGGTGATGCGGGTGCTGGTGGTGACACGGGCGCTGGTGATGCGGGTGCTGGTGGTGAC